>CAYXXW010000212.1:0-5513 GCA_964469115.1 uncultured Melioribacteraceae bacterium | reverse complement strand
TCAAAAGTACCACCACCGCTTGTTGATCCGCCTGAAACTGGATTCGAGCTCGTAGCTATTACATAGGAGTTAAGCGAGAAATTAGCAACTAAACTTCTATTTGCATTTGCTATATAAGTATAAGTCGGATCTTTTGAAACTTCTGTACTGTTTTCAGTCCAGTTTAGGAAAGAGTAACCAGTATTAGCTTTTGCTTCTAAAACTACTTGCTCACCCTCGTAATAACCGCCATCTCCGGTTACTGTTCCTGCACCGTCAGGATTTATGTCAACAGTTATTAAAAAGGGAATTTCTTCAAGTTCGACTAATGCCCAATTCGTTCTTTGGTCTTCAATAACCGGGACTGTAAAAGTTGTATCAAAATACTGAGGTAAAGAAAGTCTTATTTGGTAATTTCCAGCTTCAAGTTTGTCAATAATATTAGGTGTTAACAATTCAGTATCAGTATCATTAAGAAATATTCTTGCTCCCTTTGGATTTGAATCGAGAGAAATACTTCCTCTAGGTTCATAAAATGTTAAAATTATATTTTCTGTAATTAAAGTACTTGCTTGAACATTTGAAATGATGGTTGTATCCCTATAATCTTGCAAAGTTAATTTAATCGGATATTGACCTGCTGCTAATGGTTTAATTGTATCGGGTGTAACTTCTCCTGTATCAAAATTATCTAATATTATTTTTGCACCGGTCGGATCAGATGTAATAAATAGACCTCCCGCAGTTCCTGCAATAATCATTCTTGTATTTTTCTCAATTAAGCTATCTTTATCCAAATATATTTCAAAATTAGCATCATCGTACAAATTTAAACTAAGTTTTATATTATATTTTCCTCTTTCCAGATTGCTGAATGTTGAAGGAGTCTTCTCGCCGGTATTTTGATTATTTATAAATATCTCTGCATTATCAGGATCTGATGTTAAACTAATTTCTCCCTTAGGATTTACCTCACTCAAAAAGAGATTATAGTTTAAGGATTGACCATCATTAACATCCGCAAAAAATGATGTATCAATAAACTCACTCATGATCAGAGAAATTTCATAGTTATCACTTAAAAGTTCGACTAGACTATCAGGTGTAATCTTACCAGTATTTTCTCCATTTAGATAGATAGATGCACTATCAGGATCTGATGTTAAATAAATAGTTCCAAAATTGGGCAGCAAATGGTCTTCTACACAAGTCAAAAGAATGAACGAAAGTGCAAATACTGCAGCGAGTTTAATTTTAATACTTATTGTTCTCATATTTCTTAAATGAATCAATCTAATTTTTTAATAACAATTCTACGGTTTTTCATCTTACCATAAACTGATGAATTACTCGCAATTGGGTTTGTATCTCCAAAACCTATAGTTTGGAAATTAGCAGCTGATAGACCTTTTGATATAAAATAGGATAAAATTGCATCAGCTTGAGATTTTGTAATTCTCGTTGCTTCACCACGTGAATTTTGCTTATCAATATGACCTTCAATTCTCCAACTAGTATTTGGATATTTCTTTAACTCTTCAACAATTCGGTTAAGTTCGCTATTAGCCGAGCTTTTAATTGAAGAAGAATTAGAAGCAAAAGTTGTTTCTGAAAGAATTAGCAATTCACTCGGGGCATTAGAAACCGGTTTCTTTGGCTTAGGAGGTTTTGGTCTAGGTTTGGGCACTTCCACTTTTGGTGTAATTTCTTTAATAACCGGCTCCGGTAATGTATCAGGGCAGCCGTCATCATCTAGGTAACCATTGAAGTTTTCATGCTCATTCACACATTTATCATCAACATCTAAAATTCCATCTCCGTCATTATCAATATCCGGACACCCATCTTCATCTTCAAAATTATCTATATCCTCTTTTAGATTAGGACATCCGTCTTCAACATCTAAAATTCCATCTCCGTCATTATCCGGATCCGGGCAACCATCATCATCTTGGTAACCATCAAAATCTTCAGCTTTATTTGGACAATTATCTGCTCTATCAAATATTCCGTCACCATCATTGTCATCATCCGGACATCCATCTTCGTCTTGATATCCATCAAAATCTTCAGCTTCATAAATACATTCATCAATATCATCTGTAATACCATCTTTATCTGTATCTTTCTCATTCCAGATTCTGAAAGAGACTCCAAGGTGACCTGAAAGATAAAAATCCTCATAATCGCCATAATTAATTGCATCAATATTATCATTCTGAACAATATTATAACCAAGACCAAAATTAATATCAAAAATGTCATTAATCTTATACTTTAATCCCGCTCCAAGCTTATAAAGAAGAGAATTTTTTTCTCCACCATTTCTAATATCTAAAAAGCTACTGGGAATATTTTCACTATCAAAACCAAACATCATGTAAGAAGCACCGATACTAGCATAAGGTAAGATATTACTATTTATTGCATAAGAATAAATAAAGTCCAATCCAATATTCGATGTTTCAGTATCAAAAATATCTGCGGGAATTTTAAGTCCTAAGTTGTTTGTGTTACCCTTAATGTATTGCTTACTAGCGTTGAGGTTCAATCCAAATACATTTCTACTTTCTGATGGGAAGTAATACTCAAGACTTCCGCCAAAAGATAGTCCCAAATCCGTAGATTCATAATCTGTAAATGAATAGTTGCTTCCCCCTTCAAGTGAGATCAGTAAACTTTTAGAAAGCGGATGAGAAAAGCTATAATTAGTTTGTGCAAATTTTGATTGACTAAAGAATAGCACAAACCCGATAAGAAGAATAAATTTTAACTTTTTCATATTACTATAATTGAGACAAAATATTTTATTTTAATAAGACTAATTTACCAACTTTTATATAATTATTATCGGAATTATTTGATTGAGCTATAATTCTATAAAAATACACACCACTTGGAATTCTTTCTCCATTTCTATCAATATTAAATCTACTCTTATAATTACCTGCAGGAAGCATAACCCTATCCATTACTTTTGTAACTAATTGACCATTAACATTGAATATATATAAATTAACTGTAGATGGTTCCGGCAGACCAAATTGAATATTAGTCTCAGGATTAAAAGGATTAGGATAAGCGTTGGATAAATAATATTTCTCAGGAATTTGATCATAATCATCTAGCTTTTCGATGGCATCAATGAGATCAAAATTTGCCACTAAATTTCTATCTCGTTCAACTGTGAAAGTATATTCAGCAGATTCAGAGAGAATATTCTCACCTTCGGTCCAACTTATAAATTTCCAGCCATTATTAGGTATGGCATTAACCATCATTGTTTCACCGTAAAATGAAATACCGCATCCATTTGTGTTGCCGCCTTCGTTTGGCTCTGCTGAGCACATAATATTAAAAGGTGTTTTTGAAAAATTGGCTTTAATGGTTCTATTACCAGTAACAGTAAATTCAATTACAGGATTACTAGAAATTACAGATCCGTTTTCTGTCCAGTTATCAAAATCCCATCCTGGATTAGAAGTAGCAATTAATTTTGCAGGTTGAGCAAAGTAAAAAGTTCCTGCTCCGGAGATAATTCCTGAATTCTGTGGTTCAGGCGTTGCTAGAATTGAATACAAGTCGAGGCCAAAGTTCGCAATAATATTACGATTACTTGTTATTCTAAATGTAAAACTTGTTGTGTCAGATATATTTACTCCATCCTCAGTCCAATTTGCAAAAAACCAACCTTCAGCAGGAATGGCAGTAATTGTTACCAAATCTCCATGGGTGAACTGCCCAGCTCCGATTACTGTTCCACCTACAATTGGATTGGTTGCCAAATTAACACTATAGGTTTTCAGTCTAAAGTTTGCTACTAGTATCCTATTTTTTATTGCTGTAAACGAATAAGTTGTATTGGTTGAAACAGGATTTCCATTTTCTGTCCAATTCACAAATTCATAACCAGTTATAACGTTTGGAATTGCCCTCAGTGTAACATTATCGCCATGCGTGTAAGAGGAATCACCACGAGTTACTCCTCCTTCTGTTGGCGATGATGATGTTGAAATAGTATACAATTTTTTACTAAAGTTTGCAGAAAATGATCTATTACCGGTAATTGTAAAAGTATAGGCCGAATCCGCTGAAATTACTTGTTCGCCTTCTGTCCAATTATTGAATTTCCATCCTACATTTGGGGTAGCAACTATTGAAACTGATGTTCCATATTCATAATTCCCTATACCTGTAGTATTCCCTGCTTCATTTGGGCTTGAAATAATGGTAACCGAATAAATTTTCTTCTTAAAATTCGCAGTTATATTTCTTTCACCTAAAACGACAAATGTAAAAGTAGAATCTGTGGAAAGAATTTGATCATTCTCGGACCAATTTTCAAATCTCCATCCTACATTTGATTTCGCTTCAATTTTAATAAGCGAGCCATGATCATAAGTACCTGCTCCTAAAGTAGTTCCACTACCGAGAGGTTTAACTCCTAAAGTCAGAACATATTTTTTTAAAGAAAAGTTAGCTATTAAAGTCCTTTTAGCTGTTGCAGTGAATGAAAAACTTGAATCACTTGAAACTAACACTCCATTCTCCGTCCAACTAATGAAATTATAACCGGTTGCTGGAGTGGCAACTAAAGTGATATTTGTTCCATGATCAAAAGTCCCCCCACCGCTGGTAGTTCCACCTTGAATTGGTGAAGATAAGGTAATTATTTGGTAATTATTAAGGTTAAAGTTAGCAGTAATTATTTTTTCAGAGTCAACAATAATATTTTCTGGATTATTAGTGGAAGTAAGAGCTCCGCTCCAATTTGTGAAAGAATACCCAATTTCAGGAGTTGCTTCCAATGTTGCAGTTGAGCCGTGAGAGTAAACTCCACCGCCCGTAACGATTCCTGTCCCGATTGGAGATACAACTGTTGAAACTGTGTAATTATTGAGTGTGAAATTAG
Organism: uncultured Melioribacteraceae bacterium; assembly: GCA_964469115.1. Taxonomy (GTDB): domain Bacteria; phylum Bacteroidota; class Ignavibacteria; order Ignavibacteriales; family Melioribacteraceae. The sequence continues at coordinate 622 of CAYXXW010000212.1, read as the reverse complement.
CTGTAACACTATTGACTGAGTTCATTGTTATGTTAGAAGGATTGGTCGTTCCGGTTAATGATCCACTCCAACTTGTGAAGTTTGATCCGATCGATGCAACTGCCTCTACTTTTACTACTGTACCGTAATCAAATGTTCCGCTATATGGTAAACTTGTTGCAACTCCATCATTTATTTTTATTTGTCCACTGCCCATTCCACCTTGTACTATATCTAATGTGAACTGCTGTAATGTGAAAGTAATTGTAGCATCTTTGTTTTCTGTCATTGTTACACTGGTACTTGCAGTAGTCCCAATTATATCTCCGCTCCAAATTGTGAAGTTTGATCCGGGCGATGGTGTTGCTACTAAACTTACTGTTGTACCATAATTAAATAATTCGCTATATGGTAAATTCTGTAATATTCCATTTACTCTTACTTGACCTGTACCATTGCCACTTCCTGCTATATCTAATGTGTACTGCTGTAATGTGAAAGTAATTGTAGCATCTTTGTTTTCTGTCATTGTTACACTGGTACTTGCAGTAGTCCCAATTATATCTCCGCTCCAAATTGTGAAGTTTGATCCGGGCGATGGTGTTGCTACTAAACTTACTGTTGTACCATAATTAAATAATTC
>CAYXXW010000211.1:0-5555 GCA_964469115.1 uncultured Melioribacteraceae bacterium | reverse complement strand
GGTGTTGCATCTTGATCTTTTACTGTAAGTTGAGCATATACAGAAAAGTTTATAGTCAATATAATTGCAAAAATCGGTAAGAATAAATTTTTCATTTTTCCCTCACTGATATACTTCTTGATTTTTAATAAATTAATATTTTCTTTTGAAAATTCATTTCATTATTCCACTTTCATTAACATCATACGGAATTTAGCATTCTGATATTTAATAGTATTTGGGTGATTAATACTTACGTAGTTTGCCGCGAGTATATATTCCAGGCCACCAGGTTCATTTTTTACTCCACCAACCCATATCCCGCCAGATGTTGCACTTTCAAATTCAATAGAAAGCACTCTAGTATTTGATCCATCATATCCGGAGGGGAGCGTGACTAGAGTTGAAATACCTGTTCCTGTCGTTCCGGTAAGCTCATATATTTCTGAAATTCTAATACCATTTGAGCCTACTTTTACGTTTCCATTAACATCAAGTTTTGCAGTGGGATTGGTAGTTCCAATGCCAACGGCCCCACTTCCTTCCCTTATTGAGATTGCGTCACCAACAATATAAGTACCTATTTTAACGCCAAATCCGTATTCTCCCTTAATATAGTGATGAACGCTTCCGAGGAATAAAGTGCCTGCATCTCCTGTAGTTTGAAAACTATTTATTCCTTTAACTAGTATATTGCCCTCATCAACTTCTAGTTTTTTTGAAGGATTAGTTGTCCCTATACCAACATTTCCATTGTCTTTAATTGTCATTTTTTCAGTGTTATTTGTGTAAAATGTTATTCTTCCCAAATCTACTCCGAAGCCATAAAAATCATCAATTCCATCAAAAAGTGCTAATTTTTTTAAAGAAATATCTGTTCCTAGAGATAACTTTACATTGGGTGTAGTACCATGAGTAATAGCAATGCCCACTTTGTCTATTCCGGTTGCTGTTGTAATACTAGTTCCTGATTGCTCCCAGCCTGCTGCAGTGAAAGAAGTGCCAACTTGATTACCATTCCAATAAAGAGTTCCGCCAATATTATATAATTTTTGATCCGCATCTCCAGATAGGGTTACAAGTGGAGGCATCAATAATACTCCCGATATCCCATTATCAATTACTTGAAATAGTGTGTGAGGTGTTGCATCTTGGTCTTTAACTGTAAGTTGGGCTACTATACATAAATTCATGTAATGGAAAAGCAGTAGAAATATTATTGTAAAAATTTTCATTTGCCCAATTGTAATTCTTGATTTTAAATATTGTCTATTTTAGTTTTCATTTTCATTTTCCAATATGATCATCATGTAAGAACGATTTATCTTCATCTTTAAATGTCAAAAACGCTATTAGTCTTTCTAATTGATCAATTTTTGTTTCTAAAAGATCAATTTTGGCTTGTTGTTTTCTAGTTCTTTTTTCCAGAGCTTGAATAGCAATAAAATTTACTCCGTCAAAATCAGCCGAGGAGAGGAGAGTATCACACCCAATTGTACCTAGGTCATCTTTTCCAAAAGCATTAAAGAAATCTTGAGCCATTGGTCCATAATGTCTGAATGTATTAGGATCTTGACCAATATAATTCCATGTGCCTAATTTGAATTTACTTATCTTATCCAATATTTCATATCCATCAATCGGTCTGAAGTTTTCTTTTTTTGTTGAATCGGAAGTTGTAGTCCATGAATTAGCACCGCCCCAGAGAGATGCGGAAATTGTTGCTTCCGGATTAGTGTATAAAACGTAACCTGCAGAAAACCTGCCGTAAAATCTATTATTAACACCTTTTGATAATATATCCGGCGAATCATCGCCAAATACGAAAGAACCCGAGCCGTTCGTTGTAACATTTTTACCAATTGCTACAGAATAGGCGCCACCTGCTTTTGCATTGTATCCCATTGCAATAGCACTATAGTCAGTTGCCTCAGTATCGCATCCAATCGCAGTGGTAAAATATGAAGATGCCTTTGCTAAATAGCCCATTGCAAATGAAGCGTATCCCGTAGCCGAAGAGTTTCCTCCAAGCGCGACAGAAAATTCTTGACTAGCAATATTATTTAATCCCAATGCAATAGAATACTCACCAATGTTGGAATCATCCCATTGAGTACCATCAACCAAACCTGCTCTAAATGCAAATTTTTTAGGGTACCACATCATTCTTGCACCAGCTCCTGATGCTGGGATATTTCCAATACCCCATCTATCACCTTCAAATACAACTCCATCAACTCCATATACGTCCAAATTTGCATTGGGTCTTTCCTTACCAATAGCAACCTTACCGTTTTTTAGTATAGTTAATGCATTAGAAGATGGTCCGCCAAAGCCATTCCCGATTTCAAATAATGGATCTTCCGGTATCCATGAGTCTGGTGTTCCTCCACCAATATTGTTCACACCTAAAGCAATGGACAAATGTGATTCTGCTTTAGTAATATTGCCAATTGATGTAGATCCATAACCTGTAGCATGTGACTGAATTCCCAAAGTAGTAGATCCATAAGCAGCGGCATATGTATTCATACCAAATGCGGTTGATGCCCATCCTGTAGCAAAACAGTCTTCACCAAATGCTACTGATGCAAATCCGCTTGCTTTAGTTCCAAGACACATGGCAACAGAATATTCACCAATTTTGGCATCATCCCAATTATCACCAACGGAATATCCTGCTCTGAATGCTGATTTATAGGGGTAATAATGCATCCGTGTTCCGTCTCCATGACTTTGCGGAGTACCAATGCCATGCTCACTTTGGACTAATAAACCCTCGGGGCCGAATATATGAAGATTGGCAACCGGATTTGGTGAACCTATTCCTACTTTATCAGATGCCGTTGATAATCTTACAATATCACCAATATCTTCCCAGCCTGCTGCAGTGAAAGAAGTGCCAACTTGATTACCATTCCAATAAAGAGTTCCGCTAATGTTATATAATTTTTGATCAGAATCCCCAGATAGGGTTACAAGTGGAGGTATCAATAATAATCCCGAACTTCCATCATCAATTACTTGAAATAGTGTATTAGGTGATGGTTCTTGGTCTTTTACTGTAAGTTGGGCTAACATACTTGGAGAAATGAATAAAAGAAGCATTACAAATAAGGTAATTATATTTTTCATGTTATCCTCAAAGTATTTTTATAGTTAACTTTTTTACAGTTTTGATTCAGGTATTCTGCAAAGTTCGCAAATACTTGAACTAAAAAATTTATGCTAAGCTTTTCGTCTCACTTTTTATGGCTCAACGTTTTCCTTTTCTACTTCAACACACTGGTTAATTTTGTATTTCTATTTTTAACAAGTTCTGAAATTATTTTTTCTAATTGTTCAACCCTTATTTTTAATTCCGCATTCTGAGTTCTGAATTCTTTATTCTGCTCCTTCACCGCTTCAACCAACAAAGCGGTAATAGATGCATATTGCATTGAGTAATACTCACCACTTTTACTAACAACTTCTGGTATTACGTCTTTAGCTTCTTGTGCAATAAAGCCCATTTGTAAACCCTTGGAATGATTTTCAGTTTCCCTCCATTCAAAATTAACACCACGGAGATTATTAACTTTTTCTAAAGCATTTGGAATAGTTGCTATATTTTTCTTAAGTCGTTCATCGCTGGATCCATTCCATTGTTCTGTTCCACCAGCACTTCCATTTACATATAGTTTTCTTGAAGGACTGGTTGTACCAATTCCAACATTGCCGTCTTCTTTAATAGTTATAAAGTTGGTACTGCTTGAATTTCGGAATTGCAGATTGTCATCATAACGGTCCATTCCAATAAACCATTTTTCCGTATCATTTCTTTGTACAGACAGTCCTGCATACTCTTTGGTCCCTTTTTGGTTTATTTTAATAAGAGAATAAAAGTTTTCATATCCCTCAATCGTTAGTCTTACATTATTTGCAAGAGAAATGCCTGTCCCAATTCCAACATTGCCATTTTTTAAGACAGTCATTGCGTTACTCCTAGGAGCATAACCATTCCCAATTTCAAATAAGGGGTCGGTATCCACCCAGCTATTAGGTGTTCCACCTCCAACATTATAATATCCAATAGCTGTCGACGCGAAACTATTTGCCTTTGCATTACTTCCCATAGCAGTTGAATAGTTTCCTGAAGCAAATGTTTTTCCTATGGCTGTTGAAAACTCTCCAGAAGCAATTGATTGTCCCATGGCAGTTGATCCAAGACTATTTGCCAGACTAATATAACCCATTGCAGTTGATCCCTCACCACTTGCGGTAGTTTCATAACCCGTTGCAAGTGAATATACCCCACTTGCAGTCGTACTATAGCCCATTGCAATCGATTGATCCCCAATCTTTTCATCATTCCAACTGCCAGTAGCATACCCGGCTCTAAAAGCTGCTTTTTTCGGGTACCACATCATTCGTGCACCAGCACCTTCCTTGGGTATTGACCCACTTCCAAATGTTCCTTCAAATAAAACACCATCATCACCAGACACATGTAATGCGGCAGTTGGTGTTGGGGTAGTTATTCCAACATTCCCATTTTTTAAGACAGTCATGGCGTTACTCTTATCAGTATAACCATTCCCAACTTCAAATAATGGATCTGTGGCAATCCAGGTGTCACCGCTTCCACCACCAACATTATTTATTCCAACAGCAGTAGAATATTCACTATTAGCTGATGTTGTTGCTCCCATTGCCGTTGAAGCAAATCCACTAGCTTTAGTATCATATCCAGCAGCAAAAGAAGAATTCCCAATATTTACATCGTCCCACTGTGTTCCTTCAACATCACCGACTCTAAAAGCCGCTTTATAAGGGTACCACATCATTCGAGTTCCCGATCCTTCTTTAGGGATAACAGCAAATCCGGATGTTTTCTCAAACAATACTCCGGTATTCCCGGCAACGTGCAGTGCAACATTTGGAGTTGCTGTTCCTATACCGACTTTATCTCCTATATCGCTTAACCTTACTACCTCTCCATCGTCTGTCCAACCGCCCGCGCTACCGGCTGTACCAAGAGCTGTTCCGTTCCAATAAAGAGCACTTCCAATATTATAGATTTTATTTGTTGACGATGTAATTAATGAGAGTGGTTTTAGGTAAATGGATCCGGCTTCGCCTTCATCTGTAACTTCCATTAAGACATTGCCGTCTTCATCTTTAACGGTCATTTTATCATCTGTGGCTGCAGCTTCATCAATATAATTAATGCTGCTGATTGTTTGATTTTTGTCTTTTTTATCTTTCAGTTCTTGTGCAAAAATTGAGATTGAAAATAGAAAGGAAAGAAACATAAAAACAGTTAAATGTTTATTCATAATTGTACTCCATTATAAATTACTTACTACTTATTAATTCTAATTTTTCTATTCTATTCTTAAAATCCTTCATTATAATATTTTGTTCTTTAATAGATTCCTCTAATTGTGAAATGTAGATATGCGCCTTTTCCAGTTCTTCAACAATACCTTTTCGATGAGAGCCGACTTCCACATATTCAACTCCATTTTCATCAACTGTGGCTTTTGGTATTGCTTTTAGATGTTTGTTCTTCCACATAAAATCTGTGTGCTCTT
>CAYXXW010000210.1:0-5582 GCA_964469115.1 uncultured Melioribacteraceae bacterium | reverse complement strand
TATTACCTTGCGACGAGTAAAATTCCACCCAATCAATTTTATAGACAAAAAAGTATAGTCCAGAAATGAATAATATACTTAGTATAATAATCAGCGTGAGTTTTTCTAGAGATTGATGATTAAGATTCTTCATAATATTTTTATACTCAACTTTTCAGCTTTAATGAGTAGTTCTTAAATGTCGGGCTTTTTAATTCTCAGTTCCCAGTATTTCTTTTACTTTTCGATAATCTTCCATAGTGTTCATATTCAAAAATAAAATATCATTATAAAATTTTTCATTTGCCAGATCAATAAAATGAGTGTTCATAGAGTTTATTAGATCGAACAATTTGATTTTTATTTTTCCGTCTGAATTATTTTTTTGCAAGTTTGCAATTCTAAGTAATTCCTCTGCTTTTGGCAAACAGCTTTTTTTATAAATCCCTAAAAGTGAATGGATAGACGATTTAAACTTTGGAATGATTATATCCGCATTATTTTTTTTTGAAATAATAAATTTGATTACTTCTTCTGTAACTAAGGGTATATCGCATGAGATGAAAAAATTATTCGCTGTTTTGGAATTTGTAAGGCCCGAGTGAATACCGGATAGAGGTCCAAAATTTGGATAGATATCTTTGTAAACTTTTAGTGTTAAAAATCGTAAGTCATCAGGTTTATTAGAAATTATAATTATATCAGAATAAATGTTGGACAGTAAATTGTAGATTTTCTCAATTACTGACTCTCCATTTATTTTAAGAAGTGCTTTATCAGTCCCTATTCTACTACTTTTCCCTCCAGCTAAAATTATTGCAGTAATATTATTAATCATAATAAAATATTTTGTAAGCAGATTTTTACAAAGTAAAGCCCAATCTTTTATTTCGCTTAATAAATAATTAAAAATTGGGCTTTGAAAAATAAATTTTAATTCTTAAACGTGACGCCAAATAAACTCATCATCTTCCAATACTTCTGGATCTAGTTTACCTTTAGTTAAAAGCTTTTTGAGATCTTCTTTGGAAATTGATTTATCATCCTTTATGCTATTTAATAATTCATTAAAGTATCCTTTGGTAATACTGAAGCTCGCCAGATCAAAATAGTCATTGAATACATTCATTATCTTAGTTGCATTAGAGGTTTCAAAAGCTCCGGTAACTTTATCACGCCAGTCAATTCTGCTCCAGAATATTTTTTTCAATAAATAAATTGCATAATGGACTTCTGTTAACGGAAATCTTTCGTTGAATCGAATAGTACCAACTTTTTCAAAATATTCCTCGGCGCTTTTATTTGTTGCGCCTTCTTTTAGCCATTCACTTAAATGAGTAAATACAGCTTCGCCCCTTTTTATGGTCTCTTCATCATTGAAAGATTTATACGTAGCTAAATATTCCGATTTGCGTACCTCATTAAGCCATTCTTGTTTTAAGTCATCAATTTGATCATCAACAATTTTCGATAAATTTCTTGTTGTCATTATTCCTCCGGCATTTGTAAACTTTAATATTATGAATTTATCTAATAATACCTATGCTTAAACCCTCACCATACATTTTTTCTCGTGTTTCTCTTACGCTCTCTTGGTGCAAAGCTCCTTTCACAACTATTTTTTCAAGCTCATCCTTACTGAATTTTCCGGATTCCGTTAAATGGCTGTAAAATTCGCGCATATAACCTTTAATAATATAAAAGTCTCCAAGATCAAAATAGTTATTAATTACGGTCATAAACTCAATAGCATCAACGGCTTTAAGGATTCCTTGCACTTCATCTTTCCATGCAACAAAACTCCAAAGGACTTTCTTCTCAAGATAAAGAGCGTAGTAAACTTCGGACAAAGGGAAACCCTCTTTAATTCGATTAACTCCAATTTCTTTAAAATATACTGCTGCATCTTCGTTGGAAGCCCCTTTAAGCAGCCAATCAAGTAAGTTAGAGAATAAAATATTACCGCGGGATTGAAGCTCTTTGTCGTTTAATTTTTTGTAGGTTTCAAGGTACTCAGATCTTTTAACCTCTTGCGCCCAAGTTTTGGTAAGATTATCGAGATGACTTTCAACGATAGCTATTAAACTTTCGTAAACCATTGCCGCCCCCTTTTATCATTTATAAAATGATATTAATTGTATATCACAATAATACTTTATAAAATCAAAATCAAGAGAATATGATAAAAATATAAGTGGTTTAGAAAGAATATTATTTTTGATCTATTAATTTAAGACTTACTTCTTCGTTTCGTTCTAGTAAAGTTTTTCTTTGTTCTTTTTTTAGTTCTAATTTTTCAATTCTTGAATATTCACTTAAAGCTTCTTGAAATAAATCCAAATCTTTGAGGAGATCAGCAAAATATAATCTATCTTCAAAATTTTTAGCTATTTCAGGATAATTTCTAAAAACTTCTTTCGCCACAATTATAGAGGATTCCTTGTATCCAGACTCATTCAACATCTTAGCACCATTAATTTTCTTCACACCAAGATCATATTTTTTAAATGATTCACTATTATTGTCTTTAATTTCAGTTCCATAAACTGCGGTATTTTTCGATATACTATTTCTTTTTACTTTGGGAACATTCCTAATTTCATCCAAGGCTAAAGCTAAGATTAAATCGTTTGTAGAAACTTTTTTAAGATGGTTTAGTCCAACAGCAACATCGTCCTTTACGATAAATATTTCATTATTATTTACAAGCTTAACAAAGGATTTCTTTTCTGTTAACACTAAATCATCTCCCGATAATTTGTTATTTATTTTTAGTGTTTCCCAGTTCTCAGATGAACCTTTAAGCACCTTAACCTTGCCGGAAATTTTTTCAACTGTAAATTCTTGCGCTACTGTGTTTATCAAAAAACTTAAAAATAAAATAATTATAGTTTTCATTTTCATCCGCCCATATAACTTTTAATTAATAAACATCAACAATTTCTACTTTATTTTTTGCTAGACCAAGATTATCAATGGCCTCACTATAAAACTTCTTTGAGCCAACTTTCCAAGACTCACTAAAATTAGTAAGAGAAGTTACTTCAAGAGGTACCCAAACTTCTTCTTTACCAGAATAATTTTTTCTTAGAAAGTATTTTCGCTCATTTATTGTAACTAATTCTGATTCATCTGGTGTAAGGGTTGTGTTTACCATTAATGTAACATGACCAATCCCATTATCCGGCTTATAATCAATAAACGCAGTTTGTATACCAATACTTTCCAATAATGAACTAAAGCAAACGCTCAAATCATCACAATCACCACCTTTTAACTCAATTGTTTCGCTAGGGAATTGTACATAATCAACTGTAGCTCTTCTATCTGAAACATAATTCATATACTTGACAAATTCATTGTATAGGATTTCAACAGTTTCAAATATTTTCAATCTACTATTTTTTTTATATATAGAATTATTTAATCTTGATTTTGCATAGTTATTCGAATAATCTAATTCTGCTTTAACAAAATATCTAAGGTTACTGACCCTACCATCCCAATTATTCATCTCATGAATTAGTAAGGGCTTTTGTATTTCATCATCCGGTTCATCATTTATTGTAGTTAAATAAAATGTTGCATATGCTATATGAGTTTTTTCAATACTTACAATATCATTATCAACTAATATAAAAAATGAAACTTCCGCTGTGTCATGTGGTTGAATGTTTACAATTGGGGAATGAATTTTTTGAGACGTAACATTTTTAATAAAACATGACGGTTTAATCGAAACGGCATCGCCTGTTAAATTAACAATTGTTCCTTTGGCAATTGGATAATCAATATAATTATCCTTAAAAGTTGGAAAAATATCGGAGTGTATTTCAAGATTGATAAATTTTACCAGTTTCTGAGACTTAAAACTAAGTGCAAAGTTAAATATCAGATTTAGTCTGTCAGAGCTAAAAAAATTGTTCTGAATATTTTGAATTCCAAAATGCTTAAACTGATTTAGAGTTCTTTCCTGCTTTCTATCATTAAAATATTTTAGATAAGAAAGTGTAATGCTGAATAAATTATTTGAATAATTAAGACTTGGTAAAATTCCTGTTATATAAGGTAATTGATATTTATCATGCAGTATCTTTGATCCAAATGTAAGTCCTGCATCATTTAGTCTAAAATTATAATTAAAACCAAAAACAAATGAACTGTTAGATTCAAATGATCCAGTAAAAGCTAAGGTTTTAGTTGGATAGAAATTAAAACCGAGAACAGCACCTTTATTTTGCTTGAGATTATAAATTGATTTTTTGATTTCAAACTCACTTTCTTCATCTTCAATATCAAAATCCTTGAGAATAATTAAATTTGTAGAAGCTAGAGAAAGACTTAGGGCTTCAAAAGGGAAATAATTAATACCAATATCCCCACGCCAAAAATTCTTATTTGTGATTTCATTTCTAATTTGAATAATATTTGTAGTATCATTACTGAAATATGTAGGATACTCTTCTGTAAATGTTTGCTGAAAATACCTTAAAGAAATTCCCAAGGAAAAATTATTATTAAAATCATAAGAATAACCAAATCCATATTTTTCAGAATATTCTAGGTTGGTTTCATAATTTTGTACGCTATCACCTATTAAAAATTCTGTCCTTGAATTAAAGACAAATTCTTGACGTAAATTTGGTGAATACCTCATGTATAGATAGTGGGCCTCTATCTTTTTGCCTAATGAAATACTCTTCAAATTTATATTACTCTGATTATTCATTAAGGATTTCAATCCTAAAGAGAGTTCCCAATCATCAATTGTAGAAAAATTACTGATATTTGATTCTAGTGCATTCATTCTAAAATTGTTATTAAAATAATTTTGGATTGTGCCAAAATCATTTAAAGTCTGCTGAGAAAAAACGACTTGAATATTTAGCAGATAAATTAAAAGAAATATGGTTAATCCAATTTTTCTAAATTTTAATCCAAATATTATGTATACTTTGTGAAGCAAAATGAATTTCACCTAACCTGTTTGTTGAATTTGTTTTTTGGATTTTTCTAAGAAATGTAAAAACCAGATATTCAAATCTATCAGAAGCTATAATATCTTTAATTAAAGAATTTTTTATCTCAAAACTATTTGAAGTGAACCGGCTCAATCTAATGAGCGGAATTAATTCATTACTTACTTTAGATATTCCACCCACAATTACTTCTTCATCAAAACTTCCTTGAGTTAAAACATTACTAAGCTGAGATTTACTCCAAGATAAAAGCAATCTTTGAGTCCCTATATTTTTATCACCAATTAGCTCTACTTTACCAAAGATTTCATCAGGCAATCTAAGTCCTAATTTATTTGAAAATCCGGAATCATCTGATATTTCAATATCTATATTATTATTATAAGGGAAATCATGATTTTGATGAGTAAAAACTCTACGATATGAAATCGTATGTTTAATACCAACCAAGGTATCTTGCAAAATTCCATTCTCTACATATCTTATTCTCAGGGGTTTTATTAGCGCATTCTGTTCGTTAAATTTTACTGACCAATCATCTATTGTTGAAAATCCAATAATTCTATTATTAATATTTAAAACAGGTTTTGTTATGTCAAAAAAGACTGCTTCGCCATATCCTCT
>CAYXXW010000209.1:0-5590 GCA_964469115.1 uncultured Melioribacteraceae bacterium | reverse complement strand
CAACATTAGTATTACATCCCCGCTTGATAAGTTGCTTTCATAAATTTCATATTTAGTATTTTTCAGTGCTCCAAGAGGTAAACCATTTACTTTAATTTCTTCAATCTCATTTTTTGTTTTTCTATAAATATAGATTGGAGGTATTCCAGCATTTGATATTTCGATTTTGCTATTATGAATATTCAACATTGCAAAAGCCATCATCATTTTATCGAGTTTCGAATCTTTTAGTGCATTATTTGTGCTTGCAAAATATTCTTGCATACTTTTATTAATTGAGTTTGCAGTAAACAAAGATTTCATCATTGATACCAAAGTACCGGCTTTCATTCCATGTCCGGTGGCATCACCTAAGCAAATATTTAGTGAGCCATCTTGTTTTATTGAAAAATCATAATAATCACCCCCAACTTCCGTCGCAGTTTTCATGTAAACAGCTATATCTAAATTATCAACATTTGGCAAGTCTTTAGGGAGCATAGATAACTGCAGTTGACGAGCTTCTTCCAATTCTTTTGTTTTACGGTCATTTTCGGCTTGAATAACTTTTGATTGAAGTTCAGCAGTTTTTGCTCTATGTTCAGCGTCTTGAATTTTCATCCGTTCTTTTGCTTTGGCAAGAAGTCGTTTTCTTTGAAATCGATCAACTATAAATACTCCACCAATTAAAATCAAACCATAGCCAACATAAGCCCAAATTGTCTGCCACCAAGGAGGGAGAATTGTTATTTTAAAAGATGCTTCACGTTCACTCCAAATCCCATCACTATTAGCAGAAATTGCTTTAAATTCATAATCACCTGGATCAAGGTTGGTATATCTAGCTGATCGGATTGCTCCTGCTTTCTGCCAGCTTTTATCATAGGGCTCTAATTTGTATTGGTATGTATTTCGTTTAGGATGTGTGAAATGTATTCCAACATAGTCAAAATTCAGGTCATTTTGATAGTGTTCTAATTCTAAAACTTTAGATTTTATATTCTTATAATATTTTATCGTTGTTTTTGAGTTCTTTTCATTTGAAGAAACATTTACACCTGTTACCATTACTTTAGGAGGAGTTACGTTATGTTTTATTTTCTTTGGATCAAAAACTGTTACCCCATCAAAACCGCCAAATAATAATAAACCAGATTTAGTTTTCAGAAAAGAATTCCCTGTTTCATAGAGGTCAGATTGAGAACCATCCGTCTCATTATAAGTTAAAAAGGTTTCGTCATTTGGATTGAATCGAACCAGTCCAGTGGAAGTTCCTATCCAAAGATAACCGTTATAATCAGATAGTATACCACCAATTAAATTAGTTGGAAACCCATTTATTTTAGAGAATACTTTAAATGAATTTGTTACTCTATCAAACTTGTATAATCCTCTGTTTGTACCAAGCCACAAATTTTCATTATCGTCTTCATGAATTGAACTTATTGAATTGCCAAGCAAGTATCGTTTAAATGATTTAGTTGAATCAATAAATAAATTTAATCCATCAGCTGTTCCAACCCAGATCTCTCCTATACTCGATTTGAATAGTGTATAGATTTGATTGCTGGATAATAAGGTAGAATCATCTACAGCCTCCCAATGGATCCATTCAGTATCTAATGTGTTTTTATTAAACGAAACTATACCAACATCCCAAACAGCAATCCAAAGATTTTCATGATCTTTTTCAATAATTACTTCTATATCCATATTGGGAATTTGAGCAAGCTCAGTATTATCAAAAATTATAGGTGCTGAAAATTTTTTATTTATTGGATCGTATTTCTGAGGTCCGTTAAAAGTTCCTATCCAAATTATTCCATATTCATCCTCATAAATTGTGTCAATATCAGGTCCAATTATTCCAATTTTACTCTTAGTATTGTCTTTATCATATTGAAACTCTTCAACTGTTAGTTTAATAGGATCATACATAAAAAGGAGTCCATCAATTGTCCCTATCCACAAACGTCCCTTTTTATCTTCGTATATAGCACGAATATGTTTTTTTCTCAATTTATTAAACTGATTTAAATTATTGCCTTCTGGTCTGAATAAAGATTTTGATGGAGTAACTTTCATTAAACCGCGTGAAGATGTACCGAACCAGATGTTGTTTTGGTTATCTTCAAACATTTCACTTATAAAATTGTCACTTAGACTAAGATTATTCAAAGGGTCATTTCTAAATAGATGTGATTTAGAGAAATCTTCATTGTAGAATTTAATTCCACCATTGGTTGTGGATAACCAGAAATTTCCACTTTTAGTCCTCAACATTCTAACACCACCATCTTGACCAAAAATGAAACCATCACTTGGCGGAGCTTCTAATCTTCTTAAACTATGCGAACTGTTAGAAACTCTAACAATTTTATTGTTATCGTAATCATAAACATGTAGTCCACTTTTATTTGTTCCAATAAAAAGAACTCCTGAATCATCTTCATATAATGAAGAAATATAATTGTCAATTAAACCTTCATCAGCTAAAGTATCTTTACTAAATAATTCAAGCTCGCCGGTTGAAAGTCCATATTTGAAAAGACCATTATTTGTGGTACCTACCCATAAATTATCTCGTGAATCTTCAATGATTATGCTAACAGATTCTCTTGAAAGACGGCCAAATTCCGGGTGTTTTTTACTGTAATGAACATACTTTAGTGTCTCTGTATTAAATTGATCGCAACCTTGCATGCTTCCAACCCATAAATTTCCAGATTTACTCTCAAATAATGATGTAATTGTATACGGCTGTATATACCCCATATCTAAATCTGTGCTGTCAGAGTTGGGTCGAGGGTTTAGAAAATTATCATCTTCAGCATTCCATAAACCTATACCTCCATTTGGAGGACCAAATGCACCTATCCATAATCGATTTTTACTATCTAATAATACTGACCTTAAATTATTAGTTCTAAGTGAATTACTATCCTCCGGATCATATCTGTATATTTTAAACTCATAACCATCAAATCTATTCAATCCTTCTGCTGTAGCAATCCACAAATAACCATTTGAATCCTGAACCATTGAAGTAATACCCCAATTAGTTGAGAGCCCATCAGATGTGGAGTAACGTTGAAATTCAATATCACTAGTTTGCGCTTTTGAACTTAAAACAAACAAGAAGAAAATTAAAATTATGTGTTTTATCATTTATTCTACCATGTCAATTTTCATGAATAATTTATAGTTATATTATACATGACTAATTCAAATATTATTAACTATTTTATCTTTATTATTACAAAGGTCACATCATCGTCCGGGTCTTTTCCGTTTACCCATTCTGATCCACAATCCTTAAAATATTCAACTATTTCTTCAGGTTTCTTATTAGCTACTTCCATAAATTGATTTTGCACTCTTTCATACCCTATCTGTTCATCATTGGAATTTGCTAATTCTGGATAGCCATCGCTAAGCAATAAAATACAATCGCCCGGGAACAATTCTGTTTCATATAAATTATATTTAAAATTTCTCATAGCGCCAAGAGGCATTCCCTGCATATCTATTTCATCAATAGTGTTTGTATTGTTTCTATAAATGTACATAGGAGGCATTCCTGCTCCGGAGTATTTAAGTCGGTTCCCATTTATTTTTAATAAAGAAAAGGCCATCATAAGTCGACCAAGATTTATATTTTTTATTGTTCGGTTGGCGTCACTAAAAAATTCTAATATTCCCCTATTGCTTGCTTCAGAGCTAAATAACCCTTTAATTAATGTAACGAGTGTTCCTGCCTGCATACCATGACCGGTTGCATCACCAATAGATACATTTAAAGTTCCATCATCTGTAAATGAGAAATCATAATAATCTCCGCCAACTTCAGTGGCAGTCTTCATATAAACTGCTATATCTAAATTTTCTACTTTTGGTAAATCTTTAGGAAGCATTGATAATTGCAGTTCCCTTGCTTCTTCAAGTTCTTTTGATTTACGATCATTTTCTGCTTGGATTACTCTCGATTGTGCCTCAGATGTCTGAGCTTGTAATTCAGCAGTCTCTGCTCTATGCTCGGCATTTTGGATTTTCATTCTCTCCTTTGCCTTCTTAAACAATCTTCTTCTTTGAATACGGTCAACGATAAATACACCAATTCCAAATATTAAAGCATATATTGCATAAGCCCACCAGGTATAATACCATGGCGATAAAACTCGAAAAGTAATTATTGCAGGATCGCTAATTTTACCATAGACGTTTTTAGCCATTAGATGAAAGGAATATTCTCCGGCCGAGAGATTTGTATAATCTTTTTTTGTTTCTTCTGACCAGTTTGACCATTCTGTATCATTACCTTTAAGAATATATCTAAATTTATTAGCCTCCGGTTTTTCAAAACTTGTTGAGGAAAACTCAAAACCAATATTGTTTTGGTTATATGTAAATTCGAAATTATCTTTTATGTTTAGCTCAAGAGGTGCGCCTCCGTAAAACAAAGAATCATTGTTAACGGTTACTTTTCTGATTAAAGTCTTGAATTCTGATTGCAAGTCTTTGAACTGATTTTTCTGATAGAGGATTAAAGATTCTTCAGATACCATCCAAAGAATTTCTTCCTTTGATATTCCATCAAATTCCGGATAAACTGAAATGATAGATTTAAAGTCTAATCTCCTAAATTCAGGTATGGCTCTCCAACTGTATTTACCGTCATTCTGTAAAGTTGCCTTGCCAAAATCTTGTTGACCTGAAGAATCTCGAATTACCCATAACCCATTTTCAATAGAATTTTCAACCAGCGAAATTGTTATTGTTGAGTCATAGAAAATATTTCCAAACGTTGAATCCCTTACAAAACTATTTAAATCATCACTAAATTTAAATATTCCGTTCTCAGTTGATAGAAAGACATAATCTCGAATATTGTAGATCCCAAGTGCAAGTGAAGGAAGACCATTATTGAGAGTTAAATAATTGTAAGTAATATTATTGTCTGACCCATCTTTCAATTCATCTAAATTACCAGTAACATGGTATAGTCCGCGAAATAAACCTACAATCCATAATCCGCCATTGGTATCCTCAACGAAGCCTGTTACTACATTAAATAAATCTTTTGAATATTTAATAGAAAATTTGTTGTTTTTTTCTTTTTGAATAACTGTAAAACCATCATTGGTCCCAACATAAATTCTATTTGGGAATACTTTAGAATTATAAAGTGCTATTGGATATACATCAATTATTTCATCAATTTTATCATCTTTAACAATAGCAATTCCATCATTAGTATTTACCAGCAAGGTTCCGTCAACAATTAAAAATGTTAAAGCTTCCCTTTCGCTACCTTTCACAAGTTCAAAAGCATGAGTTTTTTTTGAAAAGTAAAATATTCCTATTGAATTTGTAACGTAAAGCCTTCCATTAAATCGAATAACAGAGTGAGACTGGTCCTCTGGTAAAATATTTTTATCAAGGATGGAAAATGAGGTAGGAATTTCCGCATAAACAACACCATTGCCGGTTGCAAGCCATAGACCACCTCTTTGATCAGGCCATAAATCATAAACAACATCAGTTGGTAGACCGCTTTGTTTGTTGATTTTGTATTTTAGATTTCCATAATTATCAATTACAACTACACCTC
>CAYXXW010000208.1:0-5615 GCA_964469115.1 uncultured Melioribacteraceae bacterium | reverse complement strand
CAACTTTATCTTCAGAATATGGATTAAATAAAAGATAAGTAGGATAAGCTTCCTCAGAAAAGAAATCAGTTCTTGTAAGATCTAATTTTAATATGCCCTCTATATTTGTTGTGTCAATAATTCCACCAAATATTCCTACATGAGATGAGCCATATAAAACCAAATTTGTTTCTCCCCAACCTCCATCAATTGCGTCACCCGTTGCATAAGGGCTTGAGCCATATGCAGATTGACGCATTGCTTCATGGCCAATATATGAATTTGGATCATATTGATGTGACCAATCTTCACTATCCTGCTTATTGTCCGACAAATACTTTGTATAAAACAATCTAGTCGCGTTAGATGCATTAAGCATCCATTTACCAATAGCATTAGCAAATCTTTCATCATACCTAACAAGAGGGACTAAAGCTGAGGCTTGCTCAAACGTATTCATTAAGAAGGGATAATCATTACTTCCATTTACTTCACCAATTAAACCAGAAACATCTAAGCCTCCCCAAGTTCCCACAATAGAGCCCCAATTACGAAGCGACCCAATATTAAAGCACCAGTTAACCATCTTTTCTATATTATACTCGGTTCCCAATTCGGCATTCATTCTTGCTGCAGTATAAACCCCATATGCCAACTGCAATTCGTATGCTGGGTTCAATATTAAACTATTTAAAAATTCCATTGCCCATTCTGCACCCATTCTATATTTTATATCACCGGTTTCTTTATATGCATTATATAAGATCCAGCCGATTGCACCGGCTGCCTCTGGTTCAGCAACATCACCCGTATAAGGTCTCATTGTCATTAGGTTAAATGCGCGATAATTCATATTTGGTCTAGTCCAAGGAGTAGCCTTTCCTCCCATTGCTTCAACTGCTTTCAACCATTGATCTGCAACACTAATTAATTGATTATTGAAATCATTTGTACTAGAGTATAAGTCATATAATTGATAAAAGAATACGTTGGGCATTAAATCATACCACCAGTCATCCCAATTACTTCCATTTGGATGATTTAGATATACATTTGCATGATTTTCTCTATTAAAATATTCGCGACACATCTTTACCCAGTCATATCCATTTTGATTTGATTTATCAATCCCTACTAGAGAAGCCCCAATTACTGCTGGTATCACATTAATTGCTTCTCCTGATGATGGAGAATTTGTGCCAACGACAGTGTGAAGTCCAAAACTGATGTCACTAGGGTAATTCACAGTGTTATTCCGGAAAAAAAGAAGAGGTAAATAATCACCTGTTAAATTGTGATTAAAAACGAGAGAATCATAACCTAGTGTTACTGTTTTCCAATCTCTCATTAGATATGGTGAAGGAAAATCTGGCATACTATCAATACGTGCTATATTGATTTGCTGTGCTAGAATTCCAGTTGAGAAAATTAAATATGGAAGTATCAATTTTATCATAGCTATCTTATTCATATTGATTTTTCTCACATTTACTTCAAATAATTATTTAAAGAATATATTTTAATATCACTGATTTTTATTTTATCATTATTACTAGTCGACATATTTAATTTAATGTCTTCACCAGGCATAATTGTAAAACCCCTATTTGAAAATTCTACTCCTTCTAGATAAAGATCAACAAAATAAGCTGGTTTATCACTTTTGAGGATAATTTGTTGTTTATCCTTATTCTTTAATAATTCAAATGTGATAGTAGATTTTGCAAGTTTATAATACTTCCAAGGTAGCTCTTTATAATAGTTTGTATTAACTAAAACTCTTTTCGAATTAAAAAGTTCAGCAATTATAATTGTGGTTTCTGTGTCAATTTTTGAAAGTAAAATGGAATCAACTGTATACTTACTATTTTGCTCTAGGTTTACTCTTTTAGAAATTCGCTTTATAATTTTACCTGATGGTCCATCAATTATGAAGATGCGACAGATGCCGGTAAATATTTGTTGATTCATATTTTGAGCATTCACTTGCAGCTTGCCTTCCTTTTTTGAGAAATAAACAAGCTGTTGTGAAAAGATATTCTTTACAAAATGATATGACATTTTGGGAGTTGATTCTGAATCAATTAAAGACCAGCTCGTCACCGGCCAGCAATCATTTAATTGCCAGATTATACTTCCAAAAGTCCTTTCGTTTGTAAGCCAATGTTCTAGACAAGTCTTTAATGCAAATCCTTGATTCAATTGAGCTAAATAAAAATAATCATCCCACTTTTGAGGTAATGGAAGATGAGCTGACAAAAACTTTATCACTCTTTCCGGTCCTTCCACTTGCTTATTGTGAAAATCAAATAGTTGATTATGCATTTTTTGATTTTTTCTTGGCAAACAGTTTTCAATTGTTGACTTGTTTGCAGGACCTTGAAACCCAAACTCAGTTACAAATAAACTTTGATCATCAACAACCTGAGAATAATCAATCCATGAACTCCATATACCCCATTGATGAGTATTCCCACTATTTGATGAATTGGGATTTTCATCATAACCGAAAGGTGAAGAAGGCCAATATGTACGACTAGGATCAATATCTTTTAAAATATTCGGAATGACAGAATGATAAATTTTATAACCTGGCATTTTTTTATAAGAGCTTTTTTGTTTACCATGCCAGCCCCATTCATTCTCATTATTGCCACACCATATAGCAATTGAAGGATGTGATTGAAGTCTTAAAACATTCTGGTGAACTTCTTCTTTTATATTTTTAATAAATTCATTATGCTCCGGATATGAAGCACATGCGAACATAAAATCTTGCCAAACAAGTAATCCTAATTTATCACAGATTTCATAAAATTTATTATTTTCATAAATACCACCACCCCATACTCGTATTATATTCATATTCGCATCTTTCGATGCTTTGAGGAGACTTAAATATTTTGAATCCTCGGTACGAGTCAAAAATGAATCTGAAGGAATCCAATTTGCCCCCTTGCAAAAAACTACACGTCCATTAATTTTAATCTTAAAAACAGCATTGCCTTTTTCTATTTGCACAAGTTCAGTAGTACGAATACCCACTCTTTTACTTAATCCGTCTATTTCTATACCAGATTTATCAAGCAGCTTAACTGTTAATTGATAAATATTCTGCTCACCTTCTCCGCTTGGCCACCATAGTTTTGCTTCTGGTATTGTTAATTTTATAGTTGATTTATTGTTAGTAGCCTTTATTTTCTTTTTCACAATAATGTTGTTAGAGTTACTTAGTTCAACCGAGATTGTATACTCACTATTTTTTAAACCATTCAAATAGGGAGTAACTGCTACAAAGGCGCTGTCTTTTCTCAAAGAATTGGTTTGAAAAGTAACATCGCTGATAAATGGTTTAGAGCTCTCTTCGAGATATACTTTTTTCCAAATACCAGATGTTGGGAATGATGGTCCCCAATCCCATCCAAATGAATATTGCGCTTTTCTTATATAGACTCTTCTTGTATCTAAGGCTACTTGTAATTTCCCTTTTACTTTTTCTTCCTGTTCTGCATATTTAACGGGTGAAAGAAAAATTACTCTAAGAATATTTTTACCAAGTTTTAAATTTTTTGATACATTATATCGATAGCTTAAAAACATGTTATTCGTCGCACCTACTATCTCACCATTTAAGAATATCTCTGCAATTGTATCCAGACCTTCAAATACTAAATCATACAATGTTTGTTCAATCTCTGTTAAATAAAACTCTGTTTCATAAACCCAGTCACTCTCTGCAACCCATCCAAGTTTTAGTTCATTATCTGCATAGAACGGATCATTAATAATCTTATTTGCCATTAAGTCAGTATGAATAGTTCCAGGAACTGTAGCGGGTAAAAATTTGATTAGTTTTTCCTTAACGCTTTTATCAATGGCAGATTTTTCTGTTTTCCCTGACAATCTAAATCGCCAATTTGAATTAAGTTGAATTCTCATCTAATTATATATTTCCATATTAATTCTTAATTTATTCCAAAGTATTTTTTATTTATTTGAGATATTCTGCAACAGAGATCAAGTTCCCCTGACGCAATTATGTAATTGTCTTTATGCTTTTCAATTCCTGTAGTAAAAGTTATATTTTTAACATAAACGGAACTTGCTAAATTTTTTGTAAGTGCTGGATCGCTTTCTAAAATCGGATTTAAATAGTCAATAGATAATATCTTCCATGGCTGTTTTTTATGTAAAATACACTTAAAAGTACGATAAATTCCTATTTCCCCTTTTTGTTCTACCCCATGAAATAGTACAAGCCAGCCATGTTTAGTTTCAATTGGTGGTGCACCTCCGCCTATCTTAAATGATAATAATGAATTTCTCATCGCTTGAATACTGAAATTTTCAACCGGTTTCCAATGGAGTAAATCCGGAGATTGAGCCATATTAATTGCTGGACCAGAGATATTGATTGAATCAAAATTGGTTGAAAAATAATGATCTCCGGTTGGCCTTGTTAACGCATAATAATATTTTCCTATCTTTTTAGGAAACAACACCATGTCTTTATTCTGATGGTCAAGAATTTCACCTTTTAATTTGTAATTCAGTCCATCTTTTGAAGAATACAATATTGTTGAATGTCTACTTGACGATACTGCGCACGCAGTCATGTAATAAATCTCTTTGATCTTAGTAATCCTAGCATCCTCAATTCCATATTCTTGATAATCTTCCTGAGGAAAAATAATTTTATCATAGTGAATTTTTACGATTCCCTCCCCTGTTGAGTTTAACTCCACTGGTAGAAGCCATGATGATGAAGTTAGAGAATATGTTTTATTGGGCTTTCCTAATATCATATATTTTCTTGGATCAGATGTATCCAGCATTTCTGCTGGTATTTCATCTATGACATAACCTTTATTCTTTGTCCAACGAAGAAATCTGTAGCATTTTTTTGTTTTATTTTCCTTCAAGACTTCAGCTATTCTAACCATTAACAATAGATTATTGTTGGGAAGCTTTGTCATACCAGGATTAAAGGCACCGAGAACGTAAGTATCAAGATTAATATTTTTTCTTAAGGGCGAGTATTTTAAATTAACATCACTTGGAGAGAATATAATTTTATCAAATACAGTTTTCATTTTTCATTCTTCATAATAGGCTTTATTTGCAATGGGATTGTTAAAAATTGATTGCAATGATAGTAATCCTTCAATTGTAGATTCTGCCCCAGAATTCATATTTATCTTTTGCGCAGAAGTAATTCCATCAAATATGATACCTGTTTTTTCATTGTACATAATTCCCCCTGCTGGATTATTACCTTTGAACCACTTTCCAAGCCTACCAGCTAGCAAAGCATATTTTTCATCGTTGCTAATTTGATATGCTTCTATCAAAGCAAAAACCATCGGTCTGATATTATACGCTATCTGGCTAAAATATTTTTTATCTTTTACCATAATTTTGTCATCTACTTTTGAAACATTGAATGAAATAAATTCATTTTTCAATAATGAAGGACAAAAAATATCAAGCTCTCTTAAAGAAGCTTTTAGTATAGTATCATTTTTAAGTATATGATATGCTTTAAGCAATGAATAAGCTTGGTTGCTCCCCCATGCATGCCAACTATTTTCCCAACTAAGAAAAACGCCGTCTACGATACTGTTTTTATCATTTAT
>CAYXXW010000207.1:0-5650 GCA_964469115.1 uncultured Melioribacteraceae bacterium | reverse complement strand
TGTCTGATATGGAAAAAGCTGCAACACGAGTAATTGATGCTATAACAAATAATGAAAAAATTTGCGTCTACGGCGACTATGATGTTGATGGAACATGCTCTGCTTCACTTATGTATCTTTTCCTAAAGGAGCTAGATGCAATTGTTTACGTTCACATTCCGCAGAGGTTAACCGAGGGATACGGCTTGTCTATTGCCGGAATTAATCAATTAAAAGATGATAAGGTTGATTTAATTATTTCTGTAGATTGCGGAATCACTGCAGTGGAAGAAATTGATTATGCAAACAATTTTGGCATCGATACAATTATTTGTGATCACCATCAGCCAAAAGAGATTCTACCAAATGCTTATGCAATATTAGATCCACTTAAACCAGGTTGTGAATACCCGTTTAAATATTTATCGGGTGCAGGAGTTGCGTTTAAGTTAGCGCGTGCAATTGCCTATAGATTTGGTAAAAAAGACATGGTCTTTAAATATCTTGATCTTGTTGCTTTAGCAGGTGCCGCAGATATTGTCTCGTTAACCGACGAAAATAGAATTCTTGTAAGAGCCGGGATTGAACAAATCAATAAAAATCCTCGTCCTGGAATTAAATCTTTAATAAAAATTGCAAGAATGGAACCTGGTAATCTTTCAGCAGGACAAATAGTATTCACAATTGCACCGAGAATAAATGCCGTAGGAAGATTGGGCGATGCAAACAGGGCCGTTGAATTATTCAATACAGATAGTTATGAAGAAGCAGAAAGGCTTGCAAGAGTTTTAGAATCTGAAAATTTGGAAAGAAGAAAAATAGATGAAGTAACCTTTTCGCACGCATTGGAGATGGTCAAGCAGAATGAAAACTTCGATAATGAGCTTGGAATTGTTCTTCACCATGAATCATGGCATCCGGGAGTTGTTGGTATTGTTGCATCCCGGCTAGTCGAAAAATATTATCGTCCAGCAATTATGCTTTCATCAATTGATGGAGTAGCAAAAGGCTCTGCTAGAAGTATTCCCGGGTTTGATATTTATGCGGCAATTGAAGAATGTAAAGAGTTAGTTGTACAATTTGGCGGGCATAAAGCTGCTGCAGGATTAGAAATTGAAGTTGAAAACATTCCTGAATTCAAAAAACGTTTTAATGAGGTTCTTAAGTTAAACTTAAATGAAGAGGATGTAATACCCGAAATTAAAATTGATTCTAAAATTTCTCTTTGCGAAATAACTCCAAAATTTGTTAGAGTTTTAGATCAGTTTGCTCCGTTTGGTCCCGGTAATATGCGTCCGGTTTTCTTGGCGGAAGATGTTAAGGTTGTTGCAACACCCAGGATAGTAGGGACTAATCATTTTGTAACTACTTTTTGTCAGAATGGCGGAGATAAGATTTACGATGCTATTGGTTTTAACTTGGGGAAATTTGTTTATGAAGTTGATAAAGATATTCACTTAGTTGATATTGTTTTCACAATTGAAAAAGTCGTTCGTGAAGGCAGAACATATCCTCAAATAAGAGTTAAAGATGTTATCGTTAAAAATTAAAGCTATATAATTTTAAGTTAGAGAAACACGTTAGAAAGGTGAAAATTCTCAAAATATCAACTTTATTTTTTATAATTTTCATGCAATAGTATATAACATTTCAAGGAGAAACAAGAATGTCAGGTCACTCAAAGTGGTCTACAATCAAGCGGAAAAAAGCTGCTGCAGATCAAAAACGAGGCAAAATATTTACCAAACTGATAAAAGAAATTACAGTTGCAGCCAGACAAGGCGGTGGTGATATAGATGGAAATCCTAGATTAAGATTAGCTGTTGACAATGCTAAGTCGGCAAATATGCCACTTGATAACATCGATAGGGCAATTAAAAAAGCCACTGGCGTTGTAGAAGGAGTAAACTATCTTGAATTGACATACGAAGGCTATGGTCCTGGAGGTGTTGCAATTTTAATTGAAAGTGTAACTGATAATAAGAATAGAACAGTAGCTGAAGTTAGGCATGGGCTAACTAAATACGGCGGCAGTTTAGGAGAAAGTGGTTCGGTAGCTTGGATGTTTGATAGAAAAGGTGTTATCACTATGCCGGCACAAGGCAAAACGGAAGATGACATAATGGAATTGATACTGGACGCTGGAGCAGAAGATATTCTGGGGGAAGATGACTTTTTTGAAATCACCTCAGCCATAGAAGATTTTGAAACCGTACGTAAAACAATTGTAGATGCTGGCCTAGAAGTTGAAAATGCATCGCTGCAATGGATAGCAAAAAATTCTGTTGAGATTTCAGGGGAATCTGCAGAAACATTAATGAAGATGATTGACGTGATTGAAGACAGTGACGATGTCCAGAATGTTTACACCAACGCTGATTTTACAGAATAATTAACTTTAGATAAAATAAACAAATGATAATTTTTGGTGTTGATCCTGGAACAATTTTAACAGGTTACGGGATTATTAATTCACAAAAAAATGAACTTGCGCATCTTAAATCCGGAATAATAAAACCGAATCCCAAAGTAGAATTATCCGAAAAACTAAAGTATATTTACTCAAAGCTCACTCTAGAAGTCCTAAAATACAAACCCGATGTTTTTTGTATTGAAACAGCATTTTATGGTAAGAACGTTCAATCTGCAATGAAGATTGGATATGTCCGTGGTGTTGCTATGCTGGTAGCTTCAATCAATAATATTATATGTGTTGAATATTCACCTAGAGAAATTAAAAAAGCGGTTGTTGGCAACGGCTCAGCGTCTAAAGAGCAGGTTCAGTATATGATTAAGAATTTGCTTAATTTGGATAAAAGTAAACTCAAGTTTGATGAAACTGACGCTCTGGCTGTTTCGGTTTGCCATTCAATAAAAATGAATTCTTTTTCATCAAGCAAGAATAATTGGAAATCTTTTATTGATAAAAATCCCGATAGAATTATTGATTAATAAAATTTACTGTTTATGATAGCGCATTTAACCGGAAAAATAATCTCAAAAAAACCAACGCAAATTACACTTGATGTTAATGGTGTTGGTTACTTGATAAATATCTCAATTAATACTTTTGATAAAGTTGAAGAAATTGGGAAACAAGTATCGCTGCATACTTATCTTTCTGTAAAAGAAGACTCCCTCACACTCTTTGGATTTTATACCTTACCCGAGAAAGAACTTTTTGAAATATTAATTAGCGTAAATGGGGTTGGGCCAAAACTGGCAATTAATATTCTGTCTGGAATTACAGCTGATGAATTTAAGGATGCTGTTGTAAATAGAAATATTTCAAGATTAGTTGCAATACCGGGTGTTGGGAAAAAAACCGCTGAAAGAATGATAATTGAACTTAGGGATAAAATTTTTAAATTATCAGATTCAGACACTTCCATTAGCCCAAAATCTTACACTGTTAAAGATGATGCAGTTGCTGCGCTCATTGGTTTAGGATATAACCATAAAACTGCTGATAATGTTACAAGAACCTTGATCGATGAGAAATCTGAAATAAGTTTAGAAGATTTAATTAAAGAGTCTTTACAAAAATTAAATAAATAATAAGAATTCATTTCAGTATTAGAGTAGTCTTTGAAAATAATTAAAAATATTGTATATTTATTAGCTTAAACTATGAGAATATTGAAATATTATATAGCATGTAAAGAAAGAATACTCTTTAACTTCAGATCTTCTCAAAAAATTTAGATTAACACAAATGCACTTCCAATTTTCGGAGTGCTTTTTTTTTATATATATGAATGCTGAAAAAATAATTAATTTCATTGAAAATTGGGCGCCGCCCGGTGCGGCATGGGAAAAGGACAATGTTGGGCTCCAAGTTGGTTCAACAAGGCGGGAGGTTACTAACATTTTCCTCTGCTTAGAGTTAACAGAACAGTCCTTTAACCAAGCCATAAAGAAAAACTGCAATTTTATTTTTACTCATCACCCTTTCATTTTTAAACCACTTAACAAAGTAAATACTCATTCTGATCCCAAAGGAAAACTAATAGAAAAACTGATTAAAAAAGATATTACCCTCTACTCGGCTCATACTAATTTAGATTTTACTAAAGATGGTGTAAGTTTTGAACTAGCTAAATCTCTTAGATTGAAGAATAGTAAATTCTTAGTGAATGAAAAATCAAATCAGTTTAAGGTAGTTGTTTTTATCCCGGCGAAAGATCTAGATACTGTTTCAAACTCCGTATTTGATGCCGGAGCAGGAATTATAGGTGAATATGAAAAATGCAGTTTTGGAATTAATGGTTCAGGAACGTTTAAGGGATCGAAAAATACAAATCCGGCAGTCGGCAAAAAATTAAATTTAGAAAAAGTTAATGAGGTTAGATTAGAGGTTTTGGTCGATTCATGGAAATTGAATACCGTTATTTCTGCACTGCGTAAATCTCACCCTTATGAAGAGCCCGCATTTGATATCTACCCTTTAAAAAATGATAATGTAAATTACGGACTTGGTGTAATTGGTGAGTTAGCTGAAAGCAAAGCACCAAATGAATTTTTAAAACATGTCTGCAAATCACTTAAAATACAAAACTTGCGCTACACAAATGGCTCAGGTAAAAAAATTAAAAAAGTAGCCGTCTGTGGCGGAAGCGGTTCTGATCTCTTAGAAGATGCTATTGCTAATCAAGCAGATGCTTTTGTTACTGCCGATCTGAAGTATCATATATTTCAAGATGGTGAAAACAGAATCTTATTTATTGATGCCGGACACTATGAAACAGAAATACCGGCATTAAATGTTGTAAAAAGAAAATTAGAAAGTTTAATAAATATGAACGGTGAATCGGTAAAAGTATATAAGTATTCTGGTTCAACCAATCCGGTAAAGTTTTTTAATAATAAAAGGAGTTAAATAAATTGGTTAATCGTTTATCAACACTTTTTGAATTACAGTTAATTGATGATGAGTTGGACACACTTCAAGAATTAAGGGGCGATCTCCCGATTGAAGTAAATAATCTGAACTCTCAAATTGATAGTATCAAAGAAACTATAAAAGAAAAAGACGAGGAAAAAAAATCAGCTCTTGAAACAATCAAATCGAATGAAAGCGAGATTGAGAGGCTGAATATTAATCTGAAGAAATTCAAGGCTCAGCTTTATCAAGTTAGAAATAACAAAGAGTATGATGCTTTAACAAAAGAAATTGATCATTCGGAAGAAAAAATTCAAACTTATGAAGCTGAAAATGCTGAGCTTGAAAACAAAGTTCAGACCTTAAAATTAGATATTGAGGAAGTTAGTCCGCGTCTTGATGATCTTTTAGCTGAAGTTGAAATAAAAGAAGAAGAACTCAAACAAATTATTAAGGCAAATGAGAGAGAAGAAACAAAATTAAGAACAAAAAGAGAATCCATTGCTGCTAAAGTTAGAAAATCCGATTATAATACTTACACTAGAATAAGAAAAGCATTAGGCGGACAAGCTGTTGTTACAGTCTCAAGAGGGGCTTGCACAGGCTGCCATAATGTGGTTCCACCGCAAAGACAAATTGAAGTGAGAAATAATAAAAGATTATTTACTTGCGAATCTTGCGGAAGATTATTGATTTCGCCAAATATTGCTGCTGAAGTTAGTAAGGGTTAAGTAAAGTTTATTAAATAAAGCCCAGCTCCTTAGATTCAATTTATGAGTTTAAATAAGT
>CAYXXW010000206.1:0-5686 GCA_964469115.1 uncultured Melioribacteraceae bacterium | reverse complement strand
ATAGAGGGCATATTAAAATTAGATCTTACAAAAACTGATTTCTTTTCTGAGGAAGCTTATCCTACGTATCTTTTATTTAATCCATATTCTGAAGATAAAGTTGTTGATATTGACGTTGGATTTAGCAACACAGATGTTTATGAGACAATTACTAGTAACTTTATATCAACAAATGTAAGTGGAACAATTCCACTATCTATATCTGCGAAAAGCTCAATTGTAATAGTTTTGACACCTTCTGGAGCAACTAGGGAATACTATTTA
Organism: uncultured Melioribacteraceae bacterium; assembly: GCA_964469115.1. Lineage (GTDB taxonomy): Bacteria > Bacteroidota > Ignavibacteria > Ignavibacteriales > Melioribacteraceae. The sequence goes on along the minus strand of CAYXXW010000206.1, from coordinate 5,422 downwards.
AATAAGTATTTAGTAAATGGAATTGTTGTTGACTACAATGCCGGACAGAACTTAACAAATGTTCCTCCAAGAATAAAGGCATTAGCACCTAAAGAGACAACTGTGCTCAAAGGGGATAGTGTAGTTGTTTACTGCACGGCAATTGATAATGATGAAGATATTCTAACATTCACATGGAATAGTAATGGCGGATCAATACTGGGTGAAGGTAAAAATGTAACGTGGATATTACCAAACACTACTGGCGTATACAATATAAGTGTTATAGTAGGTGATAATAAGGGTGGCATGGATTCTGCAAATTCAATAATAAAAGTGATAGAAGTTTTTAATGAAAACCCACAAATCCTTAATTTTAAAGCAGAACCAAGAAAAATAGGACTGGACGGAGAAACAGAAATTACTTGTGCTGCTATAGATAATGATGGCGATGAATTAACATATGAATGGAAAAGCAATACTGGAGTGATTACTGGATCGGGAACAAGCATTACTTGGTTGGCACCTACTCAATCCGCAAATTATTATGTTTCTTGCAAAGTCACAGATGGAAAAGGGGGTACGGCTATTGATAGTATTTCCCTTTCTGTAAGAGATCTATCAATTCAACAATCAGGGAATCTGAAATGTTTTTATCCATTTAACGGAAATGCAGCAGATGAAAGTGAAAATAGTAATGATGGAGTTATATCGGGAGCCTCACTAACAATTGATCGCTTCGGCAATAGTGGTAGTGCATTAAGGTTTGATGGAATAAATGACAATGTAAGAATTACTAATAATAATAGTATCAATTTTACAAGTGCGATAAGTTTAAATTTTTGGATGAATATATCGGCCTTTTATGAAAGAGAGCAATATGTAATTTCTCATGGTAACTGGGAACGAAGATGGAAAGTTTCTATATCCAATAATAGACTTCGTTTTACAATTAAAACATCTTCAGGTATTACCGATCTGGATTCTGAAACAGAATTACAAGCAAACGTATTATACAATGTGGCTGTGGTTTATTCAGGTAGTGAAATGGAAATATATATCAACAATAAACTAGATGCGTTTAAATATTGGTCTGGTGATCTTCTTACTACTGATATTGATTTAACAATGGCGCAGACCGTTCCTGGGGATAATAATTATAATTTTAGCGGGATCTTGGATGATATAAGAATATATGACTATGCACTATCACTTGACAAAATTGATGAACTATACGATTTCTCTACTGATATAATAAATGATAATATTGCTGAGATACCATTACAACCATACTTAGCTCAAAATTATCCTAATCCTTTTAATGGTGAGACTAACATTAAGTATCAAGTATCACAAGTATCCAACGTACAACTGGAGATCTATAATTTGCTTGGTCAGAAAATTAAAACTTTAGTGAACCAATCCAAATCACCGGGTTTTTATTCAGTTGTATGGAATGGAAAGAATGAATTTAACAATGAAGCCAACACCGGAATTTATTTTATGCGATTTAGTTCCGGTAACTATAACGAATGCTGCAAACTCATCTTTCTCAAATAAATTTACATTTTAAGTGCAAAAATTATGAAAAGTATAATCTTAATAGCTTGGGTTCTGTTGGCATCCCTAGCATGTACAGATAAACAGAAGGTTAGAGATCTTCACATAAAAAGTAAAACTGAAGTTGGGCAAATTGAAGTAGGAAGCCCATATTTAGGAATTGAAATCCATAGTAGTTACCCAATGCTTAACAGAATAAGTTTTTATTATCCTGTCGCCAATAGTATTGATATAAGCAAAGATTTTTGGAAGAGAGAAAATTATAGAATTATGTCGGTTGGCTTGAAAGTTGGGGATACTCCCAAAAAACTTTTAGAAGAAGAAGTTTATGAAGTTGATCAAACACCCTATTCAGTTTCATTCTATAAACAAAAAAGCGAAAGTGGAATTGAAATTAAATATGAATTCTGCAAGGACAAGCCAGCAATGGTCATTACTTATAGAATAACAAATAAATCAGCTTCCGAAAAAGATTATGAAATATACACAAGATTAGAAACAATTCTTAAGACTTCTCATACATATAAGGCAATAGACACTGCTGTTAGTGACTTTGATAAAAAGAATAATGCAATCAGTTTTTACTATAATAACGTTGAAACCGGTAGTGCCCAGATATCCATACTAAATGCTGGTCAGCTTCCAACTAGTTTCACTACAAAATCTTTCACGGAATTGGAAAGTAAATCTTTAGATTCCTGGTGGCTTAATAATGAAACTCAATTGTCAAATACAATTATTTCGAAAAATGAACCCGCAAGACCTGAAGCAGCATTCATTTATAATAAAACTTTGCAACCAAACGAAAATATTGAAATTGTTCAAATTATTGTTTCATCAAAAATTAAAGAAGGAAAAGAGCAAGTAGAGTATCTACTAAATAATTATCAAAAAGAGGTTACTGCTTATGAAAACCACATTTTAGATGAATCAATTACCAAACGCGGAATAAATACAGGAAATGAGATATTAGATTTTTCTACTGAATGGGCTAAAGCCATATTAGCTGCAAATATGCATTATTTGGACGACAGAATTGTACCAATGCCAGCACAGGCTGAGTATAACTTCTATTTTACTCATGATGTTCTAGTCACCGATTTAGCAGTTGTTAATTATGACCTAAACAGAGTGAAAGATGATCTAAAATTTATTATCTCACTAGCCAATGAAGAAAATGTAATTCCACATGCTTACTACTGGAAAGATACTGAGTATAAAACGGAATTTGCCGATCTCGATAATTGGAATAATTTCTGGATCAATCTTGTCTCCGCGAGTTATTTACGTCATTCAAATGATATTACTTTTGTTGAACAACTATATCCATATTTAATAAAAAGCATCGAAACAGCTTTACTAACGCTAGGTGATGATAGTCTTATGTGGTCTTACAGACCCGATTGGTGGGACATTGGGAGCAGATACGGTTCAAAAACTTATATGACAGCGCTAGCATCAAGAACTATTCATGAATATATTTTTATATCCACAAAGCTAGGGAAAAATATAAAAAACCTTACCAATTATGAAAAATTAGCTGATAAGTTAAAAGACAACATGATAAAAAAATTATGGAGTGAAGAGCAGAATTATTTAATGAATTATTATGAGCCAAACAAATTAGACCCACATTATTACATTGGTTCACTAGTGCCCGCTTACATGGGAATGCTGGATAAGAGGAAAACAAGTGCATTACTACAAACAGCTAAAAAGTATATGTTGGATGAAAAAGTTGGTATTTACAATGCCTTCCCTATGGATTTTCATACACTCGGTGAATATTTGAATTTTTCAGGAAATGAAGCCGGACAAGAATATTATTATTTTAATGGAGGAATATGGCCACAAGGTAATGCATGGTATGCTTTGGCGCTCATTCAGAATGATCAAAAAAAAGAGGCTTTGCAATTTATCAAAAATATAATGACTATTGATGGAATTATGAAGGGTCCAAATGGTCAACCGGCAATGTATGAAGTAAGAAACGGAAATAAAAATAATCTTCAAGAATATGGAAAGGTTGACAAGCCGCAATTTTCATGGGCAGCCGGCTGGTATATTTATACATTGAATAATTTGTTTGGTATTAAAGAAAACAATTGGAATATTTCATTTGATCCTTATTTACCAGAAGGTATTAAAAATATCAATTTATCATTGACAATTGATGGAAATATAATTCCGGTTAGTATTCATGGAGAAGGAAAAACAATATCTTCGATAAAGTATAATGGTATAAAAATTCCTTCAGCAGTAATTCCTTCCGCTATTGGTAGAAAAGAGAAAATTGAGATAAAATTAGGTAAACTGGATATCCCATACTTAACAAAGGCAAATGCTAACGTATATGGACCTCAATATAGTTTTGAGCATAAAACTCTTGAATTTACTTTAGAATCATTCAAAGATCATAAAGTTGAATTTGAAATACTTTCACCAATTGATGTAGAATCTATTATGTTAAATAATTGCTTAGTAGATTCATATACAATTATTCAAAAACAAGAAAATTATATGATAAGAATAAAGACTGTTTCTCAAAATGGAATAGATAATTATGCAATTAAATTTAATTGAAATTAAATAGGGATAAATATGGCCGAAGTTGAACTAAAGAAACTCTCGAAAATATATCACGGTAAAGAAAAAGCTGTCGAAAATGTAAATCTTAAAATTCTAGATAAGGAATTTGTTGTTCTTGTAGGCCCTTCAGGTTGTGGAAAATCTACAACACTAAGAATGGTGGCTGGATTGGAAGAAATAAGTGAAGGGGAAATATTTATTGACGGGAAAGTTGTAAATGATGTGCCTCCAAAAGACAGAGATATAGCGATGGTATTTCAAAATTATGCATTATATCCTCATATGACAGTTTATGAAAATATGGCGTTCGGTTTGAAAATTAGAAAATATAGCAAAAAAAATATAAAGGAAAGAGTAGATGAGGCCTCTCGAATATTGGGGCTAGAACAGTTGCTTGATCGAAAACCAAAACAACTTTCTGGAGGTCAAAGACAGCGTGTTGCTTTGGGGAGGGCTATTGTGAGAAAACCGAAGGTTTTTTTGTTCGATGAACCTTTAAGCAATCTCGATGCCAAATTAAGAGTTCAGATGCGCACTGAAATATCAAAACTTCACATTAAATTGGAAGCGACAATGATTTACGTTACCCATGACCAAACTGAAGCTATGACCATGGGGGATAGAATAGTCGTTATGAAAGATGGGGCTGTTCAGCAAATTGATAAACCAATTGATTTATATAATAAACCAGTTAATAAATTTGTTGCTTCTTTTATAGGCAGTCCTTCAATGAATTTTATTAACGGTGTAGTTAAAAACAGAAATGGTTTCTTTTTTATTTCTAGCAAAAATCAGTTAAGAATTGAATTATCTGAAAGTTATAAAAAAATGTTAAATAACTTTTGTGATAAAAATATTACTCTGGGTTTCAGACCAGAAAATTATTATTTGGATGATAGTAGTGAAAGGGAAATGTGTAAAACAAATGTTATGGTTGAAGTAGTTGAACCAATGGGTAGTGAAACATTTCTTTATCACACTGTTGACGATATTCAATTTACTGCGAGAGTAGAATCAGAAACCCAGGTAAAGCCCTTATCCAAAATTGATTTGTATATAGACAAAAATAAGCTTCATTTTTTTGATGATCAAGGTGTTTCAATAGGATAATTATTAACATATTGATTTGAGTTTTAATTAAATTGACATTAAAAGTGCCCCAAAAGTGTCCAAGACACATCACAGAGGGCCAATTATAGCGGTCACAGCGGTAGTTTTTAAAATACGAAAGCCCGAAAACAGCCTAAAAACGCTATAAACGGGTTTTTGAAAAGTAGAGCGGAGAGGGTGGGAT
>CAYXXW010000205.1:0-5701 GCA_964469115.1 uncultured Melioribacteraceae bacterium | reverse complement strand
TGCTTTTCAATTAAATATCTAAAAACCGTCAACTTATTCTAGGACGGGACATACACTTCAGAACTCAAGGAGTTAAATGATTAGATTACTTACAGCCGGTGAATCACATGGAAAAGCTTTATCAGTAATTGTTGAAGGTTTTCCCTCAAATATTCCACTTACAAAGGAATTTATAGATAATCAATTAAGACGACGCCAAATGGGATATGGACGTGGCGGCCGAATGAAAATTGAAACTGATCAAGTGGAAATAAATTCTGGTATTAGATTTGGTAAAACTTTTGGTTCTCCAATTTCATTCAATATTTATAATAGTGATTGGGAAAACTGGACCGAAGTAATGAGTCATACACCAGTCAAATCAAAAATTGATAAAATCAATATCCCTCGTCCCGGACACGCTGATATAACAGGAGTTTCAAAATACAATTTCAATGATATTAGAAATTCGATTGAAAGGTCGAGTGCGCGCGAGACAGCAGCAAGGGTTGCCGGATCAACAGTTGCTAAAAGATTTTTAGAAGAATTTGGAATTACTGTTGGAAGTTTTGTTGAAAGTATTGGAAATGAATATCCAGAGAAAAGTATGCTAAAGAAACTTTTGGAAAACAAATTACCAAAAAATCTTAATGGACAAAAATTAGCTGACAAAGCTGATAAAAGCAGTGTTAGAGTTTTGGAAAAAGAACAAGAACAGAAGATTATTGATAAGATAAAATTAGCAAAAAAGAATGGTGATACTTTAGGTGGTAATATTGTTGTTGTTGCCACAGGTGTTCCGGTTGGATTAGGAAGTTATATGCATTATGATAAAAAGTTAGATGCAGCAATTGCATTTGAATTTATGTCAATTAATGCAATCAAAGGTGTTGAAATTGGAAGCGGTTTTCATTCAGCTGATTTATACGGTTCAGAATCGCATGATGAAATAGTTTTAAGACAGGGTGAACTTAGTAGAAAATCTAACAGAGCAGGCGGAATTGAAGGAGGAATTTCTACGGGACTTCCTATTATTGTAAAAGCCGCAATGAAACCTATTGCAACACTCATGCAGCCAATTCAGACTGTAAACTTGGCAAATATGAAATCTGTGAAAGCAAGAAGGGAACGAAGTGATTTTGTTGCTGTTCCTGCTTGCGGTGTTATTGGTGAGGCTGCATTAGCATGGGTATTGGCTAAATTTATGCTGGATAAGTTCGGTGGAGATTCATTAGAGGAGACCAAAGAAAATTATAATAACTTCACAAAAAAAATAAAATCAAGAATAATTAAGAATTTTAAGTAGAAATTAAATTATGATAAAATTACAGAAATTTACGTTTAACCCATTTCAAGAAAACACTTATTTAGTCTGGGATGAAAAGACAAAAGAATCAATCATTGTCGATCCAGGTTGTTCAAATGAAATGGAAGAAACTGAAATAGAAACATTTCTAACTGATAATTCTCTAAATGTAAAATATCTTATTAACACTCACTGTCATATTGATCATGTCTTGGGCAATAAGTTTATCAAAGATAAATATAAATGTGATTTTTATGCGCCTGAATTAGACATTCCACTTCTAGAAAATGTTGTTGAACAATCAAAAATGTTTAGAATCGAAATAAATCCTTCGCCAATGCCGGAAAATTATATCACTGAAGATTTGAAATTGATGATTGGAAATTCTGAGATGAATTTTCTATTCACACCAGGCCACACTCCGGGTGAATATTGTATAATCTTTGAAAACGAAAATATTTGCATAAGTGGAGACGTTTTATTTCTTGAAGGAATTGGAAGAACTGATCTTTGGGGTGGAAATTATGAAACCTTGCTTCAATCAATAAGAAATAAGTTATTCACACTAAGAGATGAATTTTTAGTCTATCCGGGTCACGGAGATAAAACAACAATTGGATACGAAAAGGAACATAATCCATTTTTAAAGTAAGACTTATTGATTATGGTAATACGATTGAATAAATTAAGAGTAAAAGAAAATTCAGTGTATTAAAAAATGCTCACAAAAATATTTCAGTCAACCACAACAAAAGTAATTTTACCCCTCTTATCAATTTTGCTTTTTATTTACATATTATTTTTTGAATTTATTTTTCCAGCAAATTCAATTTTACCAAAACCGACAATTTTATTCGACGCAATACTGGCACTTTTCCAAGATTACGATTTTTTATCATCTTTCTTATTTTCATTTACTGCGATCTATTCAGTGATGATTATTTCATATTTCTTAATTCGGTTCGGCTCTAGCTGGATGTTTTCTTTTGCTCAGTATTTCCCGGGAATGAAAGAACTATTTGTTATTGGAAAATATTTTATACCTTTATTTTTGATTTTTCTATTTGAACTATGGTTTGGTAATTCAATTTGGGGTGAGTATTTATTTGTGTTGTTTCTAATTATGGGCAAACTAAAATCTAGTGTGATGAATGCACTAACTATTGTTAAGGAAGAGTATGTTCTTTCTGCAAAAAGTTTAGGCGTACCGGAGAATAAAATTGGCAGCAAAGTAATTTGGAAAACAATTCAGCCGAATGTTTACAATTCACTTGTGGATTTTCACATCCCGATTTGGGGTTTGGTAATTATTTATGAATTTATATGTAAAATTGAAGGAGTTGGAAATATTTTTTATCTCGCACTTAAATACAACGATCTAAGTCTAACAATTGTATTATTTGTATTCTTGATAATTACATTTCTGATTATGGAAATTATTTTGAAAAGTATTAAGAAAAAATATTTCTTTTGGGAAAGTTGAGAATGAATAAACCAATTTTAACTCTAAATAATATTTCTAAACTCTATACAGATAAAGTTGGTTACAATATTAACTTACTTAACAAGATTGCTTTATCACTCAATACAAATGAATTTTTAACAATTTTGGCACCAAAGGGATCTGGAAAAACTTCACTACTTAAAATTATTTCCGGTCTTGAGCGACCTACCAATGGCATGATTGAAGCAAATGATAATAAATTTATATTTATTCCTAGTAAACCTTCATCATTTCCTTGGTTAAATGTAAGACAAAATATTTCATTCAATAGTAATCTTAATTCCGAACGAATAGATGAAATTATTGATTTGGTTGGATTGAATGGGTATGAAGAGCACTTCCCACATAACAAAAGCGCGGGCTTCAGATTTAGAATGGCTTTGGGAAGAGCATTAGCAAATTCTCCAGATGTTTTAGTTATTGATGAACCCTTTATTAATTTGAATAGCAGAACCCGGGAGGAAATTTATATTCTCCTCCGAAATTTATACAACTCAGAGAAGCTTACAATTATTTTCGGCACAACAAATATTACTGAAGCAATATTTTTATCAGATAAAATTTATTTGATGAAAAAAAATCCAGGTGAAATAATCGGGAAACTTATGGTTGAGTTGGATGAAATTCGAGAACTACCTTTAATGGAATCAAAAGAATTTCAATCTTCCCGCAATCAAATTGAAGAAATATTTAAAACTAATTTAGAAAGAGCACTTTACAACTTTTCAGTATAAATGAGTTAAAAATGGAAGAGAAATTTAACAAACTTGATCAACTAAGAAAGGAAGCCAAACTTGGCGGTGGTGAGAAACGAATTGAAAGTCAGCATAAAAAAGGGAAGTTGACGGCAAGGGAACGAATTGAACTATTAGTTGATGAGGGAAGTTTTGATGAAGTGGATATGTTTGTTAAACATCGTTCAAATGATTTTGGATTGGAAGACGAAAAATATTTGGGTGATGGAGTTGTAACGGGATTTGCAAAAATTAATTCGCGACCAATTGCAATTTTTAGTCAAGATTTTACAGTATTTGGGGGATCACTTTCTGAATCACATGCAGAAAAAATTTGTAAGATTATGGATATGTCAATGAAGATTGGAATTCCTGTGATTGGCTTAAATGATTCAGGTGGGGCTAGAATTCAAGAAGGTGTTGTAAGTCTTGGTGGATACGCCGATATATTTTTAAGGAATACTTTAGCTTCGGGCGTAGTTCCTCAAATTTCTGCTATACTCGGTCCTTGTGCTGGCGGTGCTGTCTATTCACCAGCGATAACAGATTTTATTTTTATGGTTAAAAACACAAGTCACATGTTTGTTACCGGACCGAATGTAGTTAAAACTGTAACGCATGAAGAAGTTACCTTTGAAGAATTAGGAGGTGCAGAAACACACACTTCAAAAAGCGGGGTGGCACATTTTGCTCTAGATAGTGAAATAGAAGTCTTACACAACATTAGAGATTTAGTTGATTACCTTCCTCTGAATTGGAAAGATAAATCACCGGAGAGGGAATTTGATTTTGAACAGGATTTATCTTTACCTGAACTAGATAGTGTTATTCCAGATTCATCAAATAAACCTTATGATATGCATAAAGTTATCAAGCCACTTCTAGATAATGGTGAATTTTTAGAAATACAAAAAGACTATGCTGAAAATTTAATTATAGGATTTGGCAGAGTCGGCGGTCTTTCTGTCGGTATCGTTGCAAATCAACCAGCGGTGCTAGCTGGTGTCTTAGATATTAACTCATCGGTAAAGGGAGCTAGGTTTATAAGATTTTGTGATGCTTTCAATATCCCTCTTTTAGTTCTTGAAGACGTACCAGGATTTCTACCAGGTACCGAACAAGAATGGGGTGGAATAATTCGTCACGGGTCCAAACTATTATTTGCATTCAGTGAAGCTACAGTTCCAAAAGTAACTGTTATTACTCGAAAAGCCTACGGCGGCGCATATGATGTTATGAATTCCAAACATATACGCGGCGATTTTAATTTTGCTTGGCCTTCGGCTGAAATTGCGGTAATGGGACCAAAAGGTGCTGTGGAAATTATTTTTAAGAAAGAAATTAATTCATCCGACAATCCTGAACAAAAATTAGAAGAGAAACTTTCTGAATATATTGAGAAGTTTGCCAATCCGTATATTGCTGCCGAACGAGGATATATTGATGATGTAATAAAACCAAGTGAGACGAAGCTGAAAATTATTAACGCATTCCAACTGTTAAAAACTAAAGTTGATGTGAATCCAAAGAAAAAGCATACAACAATACCATTATAATTATTGTTCAAAAATATTTACAGAAAGATCTTTAATGAAAAAACAAAAAATAATTGAAACAGTAAACAATCCTAATTTTATTAAAGGAATATTCAACTATTGCGATAGATGGTGTGAAAGATGTGAGGTTACTAATAAGTGTGCTAATTATTCTTTGTCTTCAGAGGGAGATTTAAATTCTATTGACTATGAAAACAATAATGAAAAATTTTGGCAAAACTTCAGTGAAATTATGCACACCACTCTTGAAATGGTAAAAGAATTTGCAGCAAATGAAGGAATTGATTTAGATAAAGTTGATTATGATGCTATTAAAGAAAGAGAAGAAAAAATTCATGAAAAGGCATGCAAAACTGATATTTCTAAAATGAGTAAAGAATATATTGATTTGGCGGGCAAATGGTTTGATGCATCGAAAGATATTTTTGTTGAAAAAGAGAAGCAGTTAATATCTGAATATGAAATGGATTTGCCGAAATCTGATCCTGATACTGAAGCAAATATTTTACAAGATGCCATCAGTGTGATTATGTGGTACAAGTTTCAAATTCATGTTAAAATTATGAGAGCAGTAAGTGGGGCAATGGAAGATGAGGATTTAGCAGATGAATATGATTTCCCT
>CAYXXW010000204.1:1499-5775 GCA_964469115.1 uncultured Melioribacteraceae bacterium | reverse complement strand
CCCGTGCAAAGAATTATACTTTTTGCTTTAAAAAAATGAACTTTTTCATCATCCAAACCAAAACCAGCAGCCCCGGCAATTTTTCCGTTTTCTTTTATAAGATGTGTAATTGTAATTCTCTCTTTAACTTCAATGTTCCTTTCATTAATTGGTTTGCTGAAGGAATTATTATATAAAGCTGAATCAAAAAATCCCCATTCTCTCAGTTCATCAACTCTTGCTTTAGAGTTTTCAGCCATTTGTCTTGTATAAACTGCATTATTTGATCCTAATGCAGAGCGAGAAACCGTATCAACAAATTCATCAAGACTAATATCGGCTGTGTTCTTATCATAGGAAAAAATTCCTTTTGCAAATGGAGTTTCACCCGATGAACCAAGACGACCTTTTGAAACAAGCATCACCTTTGCTCCGGCATCATACGCTTTTACTGTAGCAAATAATCCTGCCATTCCGCCGCCAATTACTAAAACGTCTGTTTTGTTTACAATCCTATTTATATTGTCTAATTCAATTTCTGATTTGTTATCTGCCCAACCCAGGGGAACACCCATTGCAGTTAATGCGGCTATTCCAGCTGTTCCTCCGGCAAGTGATAAAAAGTTTCTGCGAGACATGCTGTTTTTTTCTTTTAATTCAGTCATTTGTTCACCGCTCCATTTTTTGATGTATTGAAGAAATAAATATCCAGTAGAAGAAATACTCCGACTACAGAAATAATTATTACGAATATTGACATTGCTAAATCTGAATGCCTGCCAAGATCTATAACATGCCAAGCAGCAACTGCAATAAAAACTATAGATAGAATTCCGTGCAGTATTCGCCAAGTTTTGTAACTCATAGATAATTTACTACGAAACAAAGAGGTAATTCCTATTGACAGCATTAAAAACCAAGCAATTAACCCCAGTATAACACCAAGACTGTTGAATGTAGTTATTATTGTCCAAAATGCTTCTAACGGTTCTACTCCACTTTCAAAATATCTTGGAAGAACAATTAGAAATGGATGAATAAATAGTATCGGAATAAATATATATCCAATAAATTTGTGTGCTTTTACAAGGTTGCTCATTTTTAATTCTTTGTGAATAATTCTGTAACCACGTGTAAGAAAAAATTGACCAACCATTAATGAAAAGGCTAAAATTGTTAAAATGGAAATAGATTCTTTAAGTATAGATCTTCTTGGAAAATCACCTAAAGACCAAAGCAAAATAGGAAGACCAACAAAAACTATTATTTTAGTTATAAAATTATATTTATTTATAAATTCTTTCATGATTAACCCCAAGAAACTATAACTGGTATTGATTTTTCCCGAGACATAGTTATGGCATCTACCGGACAATACATTCTACATAAATGACAAATCTGACAATCTTCCGGATATTTAATAATTGCTTTTTTTTTATTTGGATCTAAACGAATAACATCTGTTGGACATGTTTTTATACAAATTTCACATCCAATACATCCATTTATACTAGAAATTGACATTTTGAGACTCCAATTTAATTTTTCTCTATCTTATTAAGACGTTATCTTGAAGAAAAACTTGTGCCGGGCATAAAAGTTTTATAAAAATAAAAAAAGCCCCTTATCAATAAATTAATAAAGGGCTTCTTACTAACAATCATTTCTGAAGTAATTTACTTCAGAAATACCTTTTTGGTGAGAAATTATTTTCAGATTCTATGCTTAATCATTTAGCTTCATAAGCTATAATTTAGACCGGCAAGTAAGGAAATAGATGAACTACGTCTGCCAAACATTGACATATTGTCAAAATTAGTGCTGGTGTTTAATTTTAATGTAAGAAGTACTTCTAAACCTGTAGTAATTGGATGTGCTGCACCAAGTCCTATTCCGGTTCCAAATAAGTTTTCACTATGTTTTTCTCTGGTAGATCTATCTGGGCGGTATCTAATCAATTTTCCATCATCAGAATTTACAGGTAACATGCTCTCGTAAGTATTAAAACTCAAGTGAGAATATCCCAGTTCTAGATTGGCAAAAGTTGTTATCCATTCGTTTTCGTAAAGATCTAAGCTGCCGCCAAAATAAATAGGGATAATATTATTATCCCCTTCTATTAAACCATTGAAATATCTACTTTTTGTAAAATCCAGATCACGATGCCTTAAATGATCATTATAGTTCTTGTCCAGCTTTGAATATCCGGAATACAGATATAGATCCAAATCAGAATTCAAAGAATAGTTCAATTGCAGCAAACCTGAGAATCCTTTTAATGAATTTGAAGAACTACTTATACCGCTATTAAGCTGAATTGAAAAATCGCTCTGTGCATTTATACTATTTGTAAGAAAAAGTATAGCCAATGCAAGAATTATTTCTTTGGTGTTAATCATACCAACTCCTTTTAGTTATGAATAATAAGTGTAAATTTTCTGAGGAATAAAAAGATAAACATTATTATCAAGCATCTGAAAATTGGTACAGTTTGTTATCATTAACACCTTCTTTTATTTAAATATTTAGTATTGCCTTATAAATTGATTGAACTACTTATTCCGTTTTTATCTAATCCATAATTAATTTATTTTCAAGTAAATTTCAGTGTGATAATTTCTGACCTAGCGCTAAGTAAATTGTCTAAATATTTTAGAGCCTGTGAAAGCCCCTCCTTTTTTAACAAAGGGCTTTCCAAAAAGTTTAATTGGCTTCAATTATTTCATCAGCACTTGTAAATTTATATTTTAACGAAGGAGGGTCATTTTTTTTGTCTGTGTAAAATTAACCCCACTAAAGTTATAGAAATATATTCCTGATGTTAAATGTGATCCGTCAAAATTAAAAGTATGTGTTCCAGCATTTATTTGATCACTTAATAAATTAGCTACTTCTTGACCCAAAATATTGTACACTCTTAATGTGTAGTTTCCACTTTCCGGAATACTAACTGTAATTTGTGTACTTGGATTAAATGGATTTGGATAATTTTGTTGCATTTCATATTCTGTAGGAATTTCTAAATTACCCAATTCTGTGTTTCCTACTCCAGTTACACCACCACTTACATTTCTAACTAATCTAACATAATTATAATACCTTTCACCACCTTCCCCAAGTGGACCGCCTTCAACTTTTGTATCGAACCTAACACCACCTGCTCCGTGGAAGTCTTCACCCTCTCCATTAACAGCCATACCAAAAGCAACATACCATGCATAGTAATAAGGTTCTCCACTCGTAAAGTGTGCAGAAGTGTTTGTCCAGTAATATCCATAATCATCATTACCAGCTTCATTTTTTGTTGGTGTGCAGCTAAAGATCGGATCTATTGCTGGGCCAACATTTTCAACTATTGATGCACTTGGAGAGTAAGAGTAATCTACAATACTTTGGAGTTCTTTTACATCTGGTAATCTCCAATCAGTATATTCAGCTAATTCTGAGTTTTCAGCATAAGCCAAAGCATTTTCCCAATCTAAAGTTACACCATCATCATCCTGAGCCCACATTAAACCAGTAGCTTCGTCAGTAATAGTTCCATCACCATTCTCTGTGTAATCATTCACACCATACTCATCGCTACGAACAGCTCTAACATATTTACCACCAACAGGACCTGAAGCATTAGCTGAATAAGCTTTAATATGACCAGTTACATGGTTAACACCAAAAGCTGAGTTTTCTCCACCTTCTACAGTTGTACCAACATAATAGTTACTTGACCAATACTGCTCATCTTTTGAAACTGGATCATTTACGACCAGACTAAAGTAATCTAGATCTAAATATGGCCAACCAGTGCTAAAATTACTGATTGAGAAAAGTTCTTTTAGGCTTGGCATTCTCCAATCATCGTAACCAGCCAATTCTAGAGCTTCACAATAATCAACAGCATCTTGCCAAGAAAAATCATCAGAAGTAGGAACTTGTTGCCACATTAAGCCGGTGTTATTATCAGTAACAACTACACCATCATTTTCAAAAGAGAATTGAGTTCCGGTAAATTGAGCATCTTGACCAAAGAAGGCTTCAGCTTCAGAGGGGAAGCTTATAACTTCACCATCTGAATCATAACATGTTTCTTGTCCGGTATCAATTATATTATATCCTAAATCACTTTGTGGTTCTGTTGCGCCACCATCACCTCTAACCAATCTAACATAGTTGTAAACTCTAATTGCATCACCTTGTGGTCCATTTCCTGTTGGATAATCTGCAGGATCACCAGCTTTTGGATCGCTTCTTTGCGCACCGGCTCCATGAACATCTACCCATGTTGGGTCGTAGCCCATTG
>CAYXXW010000204.1:0-1399 GCA_964469115.1 uncultured Melioribacteraceae bacterium | reverse complement strand
CTTCTTTGCGCACCGGCTCCATGAACATCTACCCATGTTGGGTCGTAGCCCATTGCTCGACCAAAACACACATAAACTCCCCAGCCACCTTCTTGTCCTTCTATCCAGGTTGCATGTGTAGTTCCGCTCCAGTAAAATGGATAATCTGGTTCACCAGCTTCATTTGTAATTCCAGTACTATTAAATAGAGGATTAATTGCTGCTGAATTGGTTGTTGAAGGAGAACGAGTATAATCTAAAAGACTTTGTAGTTCTTTTGCATTTGGTAAACGCCAATCTGAATAACCGGCATAATCAAAATTTTCAGCATAACTTAAAGCTTCTTCCCATGTAATGCCTTCTCCATTATCATCTTGCATCCAGGTTAATTCAGTCGCTTTATCAGTAATGGTTCCATTGCCATTATCTTCAAAGCTATTGATTCCATAATCTTCACTACCTCTTACTAATAAGTAGTTAAAAACCTTGCTTTGCCCAAATATTGTTGTTCCGTAACCCTTAATTCGTCCATCGGCAAAGTTTACTCCAAAAACCATATCTTCATTGCCTACATACACATTGGTTGAAGCACACTGAACATCAATAAGGCGCTCACCAGCATCTGTATCACCATAAGCATAATCAAAAACATCAGTATCAATAAATGGAGTTAATCCTTCCGTATCGGTTCCTTCATATCCGCTTATATCGCGACCACTAAAATTCATAAGTGAATACTGTTCTTTTATTGATGGTAAACGCCAATCAGAATATCCGGCAAATGTAACACCTTCTTCTACCATTGATAGAATTTGTTCGTAAGTCAATTTATCATCATAATTAATATTTCCATCACCATTGTGGTCAAATGATTGTTGCCACATTAATCCAGTTATTTTATCTGTTACTGTTCCATCGCCATTATCTGTATATGATTGTTGATTTCCATAATATTGAGCATCTTGACCATAAAATGACTCTCCAACTGATGGTGCCGAAATAATAGTAGTAGTATCAAAAAATGATAATTGATCTGTATCTACAATTGGGAAAGTTCCTTCATAAGTTTTATCAGCAATTGTTAGAACAGCAGCATCAGATGTAGCTGAACCAAAATCATTAGTAACTACACATTTGTAACTTCCGGCATCACTTTCAGCTACAGCATCAATAGTATAAGATTCGCTGGTTGCGTCCTCAATATCAACATCATCTTTTTGCCACTGATATGTAAATGGTAAACTGCCATAAACATCAACTGAAAAAGTAACCAAACTTCCTAATTGAACATCATTAGATGCTGGTTGAGAAGTTATGCTTGGAGCAGTATCTGCCATTTTGTTGATTGTAAATCCATCTGTTAATGTAAATACCAAAGGATCGCCCTGATCAGGCGGAGGAGTAAATGTTACAGAAACAT
>CAYXXW010000203.1:0-5785 GCA_964469115.1 uncultured Melioribacteraceae bacterium | reverse complement strand
AATTCTCTATTATTTAATTGAGCTAATCCTGCTGGATTACTAAAGATAGCAAAAACGTTATTTTCAAAAGCAACGTTTGACCCCGCTAGTGCAATTTGTTTTGCTCCGGCATTATTCTGTCCAAATGTAAAAGATGAGTGAAACGTTAAAAATAGAAGTGCAATTAAGGATACTTGATAGTGTCTCACAGATTTTCCTACATATCTTAAACTAATAGTATTAAGCTGTTGAAACTATAATAATTATATTCTCAATATAAGAAAATTAATATTTTCAATTCAATATAAAGGAACTTTTTGTAAGTTGAACAGGTAGAAAAAATATACTGTATTTTGGAATCTGCTTCTTTTAGATCAAAAATTATTATGATTGTAAAAGAAGCAACAAATATATATTTTCTTTATTAAAATGAGATAAATTTGGAATATATTATGAAAAATGTAATAATGCTTCTTCTTTTTGCATTTACTACAATTTCATTTGCTCAGGAATTGAATGCAAATGTAACTGTGAATTATGAACAGCTAAAGGCAGCATCTAAAGATCAGCTAGAAGATTTTGAACGAATTATAGAAAACTACTTAAACAATAACAAATTTGCCGGGGACAATTGGGAAGGCGATCCCATTAGCTGCAATTTTTCAATATTTTTTACTTCTGCCGGAGTAACGGCATATGGAGCACAAGTTGTTATTACAAGTCAACGCCCAGTTTATAACTCTGAAAACAGTTCTTTGATGCTCTTAGTTCAAGACGCTAATTGGAATTTTAACTATGAACAAAATCAGACTTTATATTTTAATCCGAGAGAGTTCGATCCGTTTTTAAGTTTCCTCGATTACTATGCTTTATTGATAATTGGGATTGATATGGATTCTTATGCACCTTTGGGCGGCAGTGAATATTATCATGAAGCTGCGGAAATTGCTATGTTAGGATCGAATAGTGGAAAGTCTAAGGGTTGGGCTCTTGAAACATCCTCTTATAACAAACGTGGTTTAGTTGACGATTTACTTAGATCTAATTTTCAGCAGTTTAGGATTGATGTTTATGATTATCATTACAATGGCTTGGATATCATTAATGAGGATCGTGAAACTGCTATTAACAATATAGTTAAACTAGTTACTAATCTAGATGGAATTTATGATAAAATAAGTCGAATGAATGTTTTGATGAGAGTATTCTTTGACACAAAGCATAAAGAAATTTATAGTTTGTTAAAGAACTACGAGGATAAATCGATATTTAACTTATTAAAAAGAATTGATACTTCTCATATTTCCACTTATGAACAAGCTTTTGCAAATTAAATAGGGATATCGTAAATTCTATATTTTTTATAAATATTTCCTCTCATAGTTTCGGCACCTCGATTCATCATTACGTTGTCCTCTAAGATCCAACTTGCCTCGCCTTGCATAATACCATGTTTTGCTGCTCTCACCAAACTTTCATAGTACAATAATCCGTCTATTCCTTTTTTCTGATATTCTGGTAAAACTCCTAAGGCTATTATTCTTGCCCAGGTAATTTTTTTCTTTTGAGTATAAAGTTTAATAAATTGAAAAGGAAAGAGACGACCTTTCATTGTTTTAAAAATCTCATTATAATCCGGCATGGCTAAAACTACACCAATTGGCTCGTTGTTAATCTCTGCAAAAAATACTAAATCCGGATTTATCAATGGTTTTAGATCAGCAGCGGCCGCATCAATTTCAGCATCTGACATTGGCACAAAACCCCAATTAGCTTCCCAAGTCTTATTATAAATTTCCTTGAATATTTCTAATTCATTTTTAAAATCTTTCATGTTCACAGATCTTACTTTGACACCGTATCTATTTCTTACAATTTCAGAAACCCTTTTAATCTTTTCGTTCTTTAACATTTCTACATTTTGAATATCATAAGCATACAAATCTTTTGCCTTTTTCAAACCATATTCGTCAAAAAGATCCAAATAGTATTTCGGATTGTAAGATGTTAAAAGTCTTGGAGTATCATTAAAGCCTTCAATTAAAGCACCATATTCATCATTACTTGTTGGATTTGCCGGTCCGCGCATTATATTAAAGTTTTGTTTTTTCAGCCAATCTTTAGCAGTATCTAATAATTTATTGGCTACTTGTTGATCGTTTATGCATTCAAAGAATCCAAAGAAGCCAATATTTTCATTATGAATTTTATTGTGAAGATCATTTTTAATAGCTGCAATCCTGCCGACGGGTTCATTATTTCTATAAGCCATAAATAATTCAATATCACCGCTTTCAAGAAAAAAAGGATTTTTGTTCTTATTCAATATTTTCATTTTATCCATAAACAAAGGCGGAACCCAATTTGGATCATCTTTATAAATCTTAAAGGCAAATTTTAGAAATTTCTTTATTTCTTTTTCCGATAAAACTTTAACAGTAATCTCTGACATTTCTTCTCCTCAAAAAAAAGAGCATACCGTTAAGTATGCTCTTTACAAAATATATATATTTTAGATTAAGCCTAATTCCTTACCGACTTTTTTAAATGTGTCGATAATAGCTTGTAGATGTTCTTTTTCGTGTGTAGCCATATAACTTGTACGCATCATTTGTCTGCCTTGTGGAACACCTGGTGAGATGAAAGCATTTACAAATACACCTTCATCATATAATCTTTTCCACATTCCAAAAGCCAGTTCATCACTTCCCACAATAACTGGAACAATGCCTGTTCTTCCATCAATTATGTTAAATCCGGCATCTGTTAAGCCATCTCTAATCATTTGTGAATTACTTATTAATTTGTCTACTCTTTCAGGTTCCTCTTCTAAAACATTTAATGCTGCTAAAGCTGCAGCTACAGAAGATGGAGTTGGAGAAGCACTAAAAATAAGTGCTGGTGCATGATGTTTGATATAGTCAATTACTTTTGCTTCACCCGCAACAAATCCGCCTAAAGAAGCAAATGTTTTACTGAATGTTCCCATCGTCATATCAACTTCATCAACCAGATCAAACTCACTTGCTGTCCCTCTTCCTCCTTTACCAATAACACCAACTGAATGCGCATCATCAATTAATAATTTTGCATTATTTGCTTTTGCGAGCTTAACGAGAGTAGGCAATTCTACAATTTCACCGCCGGTACTGAATACACCGTCACTCACAATTAATTTTGGAGTATCTTTTGGTAGCTTTTTAAGGACTCGGGCAAGGTCCTCCATGTTGTTGTGTTTGTATCTTAAGAGATCAACTGTTGCTCCCCTGGCAATTAAATTTCCGGCAACTATACATGCGTGATTATCTTTATCTGATATTAAATATTCACCTCTATGAACAAGAGTCGGAATTATTCCTTGCGCTGTTTGATATCCGGTACTAAAAAGTAAAACAGCTTCTTTGCCTAAAAATTTAGCCAGTTTGTCTTCTAATTCAATATGTAAATCAATTGTGCCGGTTAAATACCTTGAACCGGAACAACCTGTACCAAATTTATGAATTGCTTGAATTGCGGCTTCTTTAACTTTTGGATGATCGGTTAAACCCAAATAATTATTTGAGCCGGCCATGATAACTTTTCTGCCCTCAATAGAAACAACAGGCCCTTCATTTTCTTCTACTGCTCTAAAATAAGGATAAACTCCGGCTGCTTTAATTTCATCAGCTCTGGTAAAGTCGTAACATTTTTTGAATAGATCCAAGTAATACCTCCACTAAAAGTAAACTTTATTTGTATATTTGTATATCAAATTTATTCTAACATAAAAAAGTATAATTATATCCTTAAAAAATCAAATTAAAACGAAAGATGGAAGATAAGAAAATTGCAGTTGTTACAGGCGGGACCGGTTTTGTGGGAAGTCATTTAGTTGATTTATTATTAAAAAAAAACTTCAATGTAAGGTGTATAGTAAGAAAATCGAGTAGTTTAAAATGGCTGGAAGGGAAAGATGTTCAAATATATGATTGCGGACTTTTTGATAAGGAAGGCATGTATGATGTTCTAAGAGATGCGGATTACTTGTATCATGTAGCCGGAGTTGTAAGATCAAATACTAAAAAGGGATTTTATACAGGGAATGTTGATACAACCAAAAATCTCCTTGAAGTAATTTCCGAATCAAACAAAAAAATAAAAAGAGTAATAATTGTTAGCAGTTTAACTGCTGTTGGTCCTGCCAAAAATGGTGTTCCTTGTAATGAAAAAACAGAACCAAACCCAATAACAACATATGGTAAAAGTAAATTAGCCGAAGAAAAACTTGCTAAAGAATTTATGGATAAAATTCCTATAACAATTTGCAGAGCTCCCGCAATTTATGGTGAAAGAGAAGCAGATATTTACGCAATGTTTAAAGGTGTTCAAAAGGGAATAATGACCCTGGTTGGATTTAATGATAAAAAGTTAAGCTTAATTCATGGAAGAGATTTTGTAAATGGGCTTTATCTTGCATCAATGTCTGATAAATCGAAGAATCAAATTTACTTTATCAGCTCGGAAGCAATTTACGATTGGAATCAAGTCAGCGATGCAATGGAAAAAGCCGTTGGCAAGAAAGCATTAAGATTGAAAATACCTCATTCAATAATTTATGTAGTTGGTGGAATTTCTCATCTTGCAAATTACTTTAGTTCCAAGCCTGCAACTTTTAATCTTGAGAAAGCCAAGGATTTTGTTCAGGAAAGCTGGACGTGTGATACATCAAAAGCAAAAAAAGATTTTGGTTATACTCAGCAAATATCCTTAGAAGATGGAATGAAAAGCACAGTAGATTGGTACAGAGAACATAAATGGTTGTAGTTTAACTTAGTTTCTGAATATAATAAATGTGAGCTGCAAATTTTACAATCTGAGTTGCCAAAATTTTCTATTGAATCATTTAATCTAAATTCTCTCTTCAATTTATCAACTAAAATACATTCATATTTTTTTGATAACCTCTCAATAATAAATACACGATCAATTGAGGCAGTGTTAAGAGTTGTTATGTAATCAATATGCCAGTGTTTATTTTTATTTTTTTTTAGATGTCGTGTAATACGCTGACTTAAATTTTTTTGGGCACTTCCAAAATAAAAGTAGTAACCCTTCTTAAAATTTATAGATTGAAATTTCTTATGAAGTATTTGTAAATCTTCTTCTACATACATTTCTAAGATATAAATACCACTGTTATCAGTTAGATTCAGCACCTTCCAATATCCAGATTTTAATTCCGTTTATCTGATTCTCTGAAAGAGGCGGGGAAGATCCGTCTGGGGGAGGCATAATATTAACTAGACCGCCACTGACCGACAAATATAGCAGACTTTCATCAGGATAGTTTGGTATTACGATAAAAGGTGAAGCTCTTAAACTACCCCAAGATGTTAGGTCTAGTCCACCGGCATTATCTTGAGAATTGTGACAGCCGGTGTTATTGCAATAGTTATTAAAAATTGGCTGAATATGTTCCGCATAACTTACATCTTCAGTTGGGATTGGGGGGTCAGTGATTTTTGTATCATCGCACGCATAAAAAATTAGGCTTGCAAATCCGAAGACTAAAATAATATTAAAAATTTGTTTCATAAGAATCCGTTAATTGAATAACAAAATTAAAGTAGTTTATAAAGATTAGCAATTGATAAATAAGTGACTGTTTAATTTGAACAACTGATATGAATAACTTCTCTGTTGACAAATAAAGCATTCTTTAATAGCTTTACAATATAATTGATGAAACACTTGGGGCTATAGCTCAGTTGGGAGAGCGCTTGACTGGCAGTCAAGAGGTCTGCGGTTCGAACCCGCATAGCTCCAC
>CAYXXW010000202.1:0-5795 GCA_964469115.1 uncultured Melioribacteraceae bacterium | reverse complement strand
TGAAGAATTTGACTTAGTCAAGTATCTGGTTGACTTAAATGACAGCTATTCGCGCGATGCTGATAAAGCAAATATAAAAGTAGTCTTTGAAGATATGCCAGATTCACTAACTTTAAAACATGATCGATCAAAACTTTTAGCTTCAATCAGCTACTTAGTTAAATTTGCTTTGAAGTTAACCGAATCATCAAAAATATATCTTTCGTTAAAAGTTATTGATGAAAAGCTTCACTTTTTTGTCAAAGATTCAGAGGAGGGAATTTCTGAAAATGTTGCCTCTGATCTATTAGAGATTTTCAATAATTACCAACTTAGCAAAAAGAAAAATTACGGTATTTCTCCAATTTCTATTAAGCTAGCAAATTTATTAAACAAACTATTATCTGTAACTATTAAAGAATCCTCTGACTCAAATGGTATAAAAACAATTGCACTGGTAACAACAATAAATTTTGAAAAGGGGGAGCAAGATTCTTCGGTAGCAACTTTAACACCGGAAGTTGAACAAATTGAAATTCCTTCTGAAGTAGAATATCATGAAACAAAAGAGAAAGAAATCTTATCCGAAACTCATACCGAATTAGATGATAAAATTGAAGATGAAATTGAAACTGAATCAGACATTAATTCTGAAATTGAGCAAGATATTCCCAATGGCAAAGTTGATGAGAAAATAGTTGAAGATATTGAAGATGAAGAAGAGATTGTTACAGAAGAAATTGCTACAGTTGAAGAAAATGAAGAACAAATTACTTCTCAAGAAATTATCAGTCAAGAAGATAAAGATGTTGAGCCTTCCAACTTAGCCGGGCTTTCTTGCTTGTTTATTGATGATAGCGTAGATGCACAGTTATTATTTAAGTCTCAAATGAATGATTTTAAGCAGCTAAAAGTTTCTCCTAATTTAACAGAAGCATTACCCTTACTTAATAAATATAATTTCGATCTAATTATTGTAGATATTCACTTGAACGATAAGTACAATGGATTAGACGCATTAAAAATTATACGTCAGTTTAATAATTATAAAGACACTCCAATATTTGCTATTACTGCATATCCCTTTGAAAAGGACAGAGAAAAGTTCTTAAGTTTTGGGTTTACAGATTATTTTGTAAAACCATTGTTAAAAGATCAGCTTATAGACTCTCTAACAAAGATACTTTCCTAAAAAGCCATTAGACTAAAATTCCCCACAATTTTACTCTTGACAATCTACTTCTACATTTGTAAATTATACCATACAAATGTATGGTATAATAAATCATAAATATCAAAACACAAATTTCAAATAAATAACAAAAAATAAATTTTAATTTTGTCATTCCCGCACCTGTCTGCCTATGGCATGAAGTTTTAAGCGGGAATGCATCATGTAACTAACCAGCCGAAGGTGTGTTTATGTCAAAAGAACTAACAAAAACCCAACAGAAAATCTTAGAGTTTCTTGCTGAATCAAAAGTAAAGGGACTAATGCCGACTCTTGCCGAAATTGCAAAAAAGTTTGGCTATAAAAATCGATCGACTGTTCAGCAGCATTTGCAGGCAATTGAAAAAAAAGGATATATCAAGCGTAACTCAAAACTTTCTCGGGGAATTGAGCTTTTATTGGAAGATAAGTTTTTTATTCCGCGAGCCATTATTGGCGAAGTTGCTGCCGGTAATCCGTTAACAATTTATCCCGATGCAATTGATACAATCCAGCTTCCTACAATTGCAAGAATGCCGAAAGATTCTTTTCTGCTTCGTGTAAAGGGCGATAGCTTAAAAGATGCTTACATCTTTAGCGGTGATGTGGTGATTGTTAATCCCAATTTAGCGCCGGCAAATGGGAAAATTGTTGTTGCTATCTTAGATGATGCAGCAGTAGTGAAAAGATTTTTTAAGAAATCAAGCTCAATTGAGCTTCATTCAGAAAACCCGGAATATGAGCCAATCATTATTAAAAAATCATATGAGAACTTTAAGCTAGTTGGCAATGTAGTCGGCATCTACAGAAGTATGGAAACTATGGCTGGGTGAGAAGAGCTTTAACCACAAAAACAGTTTCACGCAAAGCACGCCAAGAGTTAAGCACAAAGAACCCAAGAGGAATAAGCAATGAAAGAAAATGAAATATCAAATAAAATAATCGGAGTAGCAATTGAGCTTCATAAAAAATTAGGACCGGGATTACTAGAATCAGTTTATGAAAATGCTTTAGCTTATGATTTAAGAGAAGTTGGTTTAAAAATAGCTCAGCAAGTGCCAATGCCGTTTGTGTATAAAGAAATTAAAATGGATGTTGGATATAGGTTGGATCTATTAGTTGAAAATAAAGTGATTATTGAAATTAAATCAATTGAAACATTAGCTCCAGTTCATTATGCCCAATTATTAACATACCTAAAACTATCTGATCTAAAATTAGGGCTATTGATTAATTTTAATACTAAATTGCTTAAAGATGATATTCATAGAGTTGTAAATAACTTATAAACTTATGCAGACTTTGCGTTAAATCTTTGCGCTTCTTTGCGTGAAACAAAAAGGACAACAATGCCAAATAAATACATCTCATACTTAAAATCTCCAATAGGACAAATAAAACTAACAGCTGATGGAAGCTCAGTTAACTCAATTCTTTTTGTTTTTAACGATACAGAAATGGAAGAAGAAAATATTAACTCAGTTTTAACCCAATGCAAAAAGGAGTTCTCCGAATATTTTTCCGGAAAAAGAAAAGAATTTGAAGTTCCTATAAGTCAAGCCGGCACTGGTTTTCAACAAAGAGTATGGAATGAATTACTTAAGATTCCTTATGGAGAAACAGTCTCTTATAATTTTATTGCAGAATCACTTGGTGATAGAAAGTCAATTAGAGCGGTAGGAGCAAGCAACGGAAAAAATCAAATATCAATTATAGTCCCTTGTCACAGAGTAATTGGCAGCGATGGAAGCTTAACCGGTTATGCAGGCGGATTGTGGAGAAAAAAATGGCTACTCAATCATGAAAAAGAATTTTCCGGCGGGGAAATACAGATGGAGATGTTCTAAGATGCAGAAGTCAAAAATCAACTTCAAAGAACTAACACTAGAAACCTGGCAAGATTTTGAAATACTATTTGGTGAGCGTGGAGCTTGTGGTGGCTGCTGGTGCATGTATTGGCGTTTACATAATAAAGATTTTGAAGCTCAAAAGGGAAGCGGTAACAAAAAATCAATGAAAGGTTTAATTAAAAATAATCAGCAGATTGGAATTATAATGTACATTGATCATGAACCAATCGGCTGGTGTTCGGTTGCTCCCAGAGAAAATTTTGTGAGATTAGAAAATTCTAAAATTCTTAAACCAATTGATGATAATCCAGTTTGGTCAATAGTCTGTTTCTTCACTGATAAAAAATATAGAAGAAAAGGTTACTCAAAGAAGTTATTACAAGAAGTAATTAAAATGACAAAGAAAAAAGGAGCAAATATTTTAGAAGGATACCCTCACGAACCAAAAAATGATAATATACCGGCAGCTTTTGCATGGACTGGAATATCAACAGCATTTACTAAAGCTGGATTTGAAGAAGTTGCCCGTCGCTCAGAGACACGACCAATAATGAGATATAATTTGTAATTTTTCTAAACTTCACAATGATTTATTCTCTTGTTATTGCGAGGAGTGAAGCGACGAAGCAATCTCATAAAGCATCATAAAATGAACAAACAATTTTTTGTATCCTTAATGACAAATAATAATACAGTCATTTATACTTGTGTAACAAATGATTTGAGTCGAAGAGTTTATGAACATAAAGAAAAAATCATAGAAGGTTTTAGTAAAAAGTATAATGTTGTTAATTTAGTGTATTATGAAATCTATAATGATTCATATTCAGCAATAGCAAGAGAAAAGCAAATAAAAGCTGGATCAAGAAAAAGAAAAATTGAACTTATTGAAAGAATAAATCCAGAATGGAAAGATTTATCTTTAGAACTTAATTTGTTATAATCTATTATTTAAAGTCATAATGTGAAATGGAGTGATGAAGTAATCTAAGTAGATTGCTTCACTTCGTTCGCAATGACAAACTGCAAAATATAAATGAGAAATTAAATATGTATTATCAAACAGAAATATCACTAAAATCAAGAAGTCGCGGTTTTCATATAATTACTCGAGAAATTGAAAATGCACTCCCGGAGTTAAAGAAAATTAAAATTGGGTTAGCCAATATCTTTATTAAGCATACATCAGCATCATTAACCATAAATGAAAATGTTTCTCCAGACGTTCGCAGTGATATGGAAGCACACTTTAATAAGATGGTCCCGGAAAATAGGCCTTACTATCAGCATGTATTTGAAGGGGCAGATGATATGCCTGCACATATCAAATCGTCGTTACTCGGACCTTCGTTAACAATTCCAATTAAAGATGGAAGATTAAATTTAGGCACTTGGCAAGGTATTTATCTTTGCGAGCATAGAGATTACGGCGGTTCAAGAAAAGTTGTTATTACTTTAATGGGAGAATGAAGTTAAGATAAGCCTAAAAATATAAATCCCCTCTCAAGAGGGGATTTATTAAACATCATAACAAAAGGAGGAACACCATGAAAGAAGGATTAATTCAAGAATTAAAAACCCAAGAGAAATTTTTCATGAATACAATCAGTTGTTTAACAGAAGAAGATTCCGGCTTTAAACCGACTGAAGAAACCTATACAGTTGCTCAACATGTTGGTCACGCTGCAGAAACAATCGACTGGTTCTTTAATGGTATATTTACTAATAAAGGTTTTGACATGGATTTTGAAAATTATGCAGAGCATATGAAAAAGTATACTTCTTTTGAAAACTCTGTTCAACAATTTAGAGAGGCTACAGCAAATGGAATTGAGCAATTAAAAAATGCTTCTGATGATGAATTGATGGTCCCAATTACTGGTGAGATAATGACAGGCGCACCAAAGATGTCGGTAGTTGGCGGCATTGTGGATCATACAGCACACCATAGAGGAGCTTTAGCTGTTTATGCAAGATTGCTGGACAAGGAACCTAAAATGCCTTATAGTGATATGTGAATAGTAAATTATTTTGATAAAAATACATAGCTTTTCTTCCTCAATAGTGTTGAATCCCTAATTTATTGACCTATCATTGGTTATGAAAGATTTGTATGTTAAATATTAGAACACTTAAAAAAAAGAGGTGGTAGAATGAAAAAGTATTTAGTAGTAGCTTTAATTTTATTATGCTCAATTGCTTATGCACAAGAAAATGATAAGGGAAAAATATCGTTAATATTTAATGGAGAAAAAATTGAGCTCCCCATTAGTGTAATTACACTAAAAAAAGAAGATAAAGTGCTTATAAGTGTAAGAGCAGAACAGAATAATGAAAAAGTTCAAAAATTATTCAATCTTGAATGGGAGATGAATAAACTTTCTACCAACGATGAAGATTTGACTATGACCGATGCTTTTTTGCTAAATGTTGTGAATAATGGTGAGGGTAAAAAAGATGAACTTAGTTTTAGAATGAATGATAATAGTGAAGATGGTGAGTTATTTGTCCAAAGGGGAGATAAAACTTGGAATTTAACCTCTATGGCAATGAAGTTTAATATTGAGAATGTTTCATTTGAAAATTCATCAATTTTAATAGAAGGAAAGTTGAGCTTTAAAGCACGAGACGCTAAAAGTGAAGACCCAATGAAATCTGTTAGCGAAATAGAAGATTGTAAGTTTGAAATTATAATTTAACCTAAATTATTTGCATAAGCATGTCATTTCAGGTAGTTGTAAATTGTCATTCCCAAA
>CAYXXW010000201.1:0-5795 GCA_964469115.1 uncultured Melioribacteraceae bacterium | reverse complement strand
CGCTATTTTGAGTATGGATTGTTAAACGGATCAGTTTTGGTTGCCGAAGAAGGAGATATTATTTTCTCAAAAGGCTATGGATTTGCAAACTTGGATTATGAAATACCTAACTCAGAAAAAACCGTTCACAGAGTTGGTTCTATTACAAAACAGTTTACCTCAGCAGTTATAATGCAGCTTGTCGAGGAAGGGAAAATTAAGCTTAATGAAAAAATGACAACGTATCTTAAAAATTATAGAAAAGATACGGGAGATAAGGTTACTATTCATCATTTACTCACCCATACATCGGGAATTCCTAGTTATACTGGCTATCCGGGTTTTTGGTCGGACTCTTCAAGAAATCCCTATACGACAGATCAGCTTATTGAAAAGTTCTGCAGTGGAGATTTAGAATTTGAGCCCGGTTCAAAGTTCTTATACAATAATAGTGGTTATGTGTTGTTAGCTAAAATAATTGAAGAAGTTACCGGAAAAAGTTATGAAGAAAACATGCAAGAAAGAATTTTTGATAAAATCGGAATGGAAAACACATACTTAGAAAGACCTGAATTGATAATAAAAAACCGTGCTTCAGGGTATGATAGACAGGTATTCGATCTTATTAACACCAGATATATGAATGTTAAAAATGCGATTGGTGCGGGGGACATTGCGTCAACAGTAAAAGATCTATATTTGTGGGATCAAGCACTATATACAGATAAAATTTTAAGTGAGGAAAGTAAAAAGAAAGTTTATACACCTTTTTTGGCAAATTATGGATATGGATGGGGAATAAGTAAAATTGAAAAACCTGGTGGAGGAGATAGTTTAACAGCATTCGCACATAGTGGCGGTATTAATGGATTTAATGCATATATTGCCAGACTTATTGACGATAAGCATCTGATTGTTATACTTAATAATACTGGCGGTGCTCCAATGGGTGAGATCAGAAATAATATAGTTAGTATTTTATACAATAATAAATATGAGTATCCTAAAAAGCCAATTGGCAATCATATTTTAACGGTAATTGAAGATGAGGGGATTGATGCTGCAATTGAAATATATAAAGCTTTAAAAGAAGAAGAGAGGGAGACATTTAATTTTAATGAAGGCGAGTTAAATACTATTGGCTATATGTTGTTAAGGAACAATCAAGTTAATGAAGCGATAAAGATTTTTCATTTAAATATTGAAGAATACCCAAAAGCATCAAATACCTATGATAGCATGGGCGAAGCATATATGGTTAAAGGGGATAAGGAAAAAGCAATTGAGTATTATAAGAAATCAGTTGAGCTTAATTCGCAAAACCAAAATGGATTTGATAAGCTTAAAGAATTAGGCGTTGATATTGAGAAGCCAAAAGACGCAGAAGTATCCGAAGAAGATTTAATAAGTTATGTAGGAAATTATGAGCTTTTTCCAAACTTTATACTATCTATCACAAAAGAAGGAAATCAGCTTTATTCACAAGCAACTGGACAGGCAAAGTTTTCGATTTTTCCTGAGACCGAAAAGTTATTTTACTTAAAAGTGGTTGCTGCTAAAATTGAATTCATTAAAGATGATTCAGGTGAAGTGAACAGTATAATACTATTCCAAGGCGGAAGAGAAATGCCTGGTAAAAGAGTAGAAGAATAACTAAATAAGCAAAAATTGAATTACGTTTAAAAAAGAAATAATTCTGTTACTCCGGCCTCCAATGTTTTTTGGAATGCCGGAGTCTTAATTGACATCCACAAGCTTTATCTTTAATGAATAATGTGCCCTCCTAAAAAAATAAATTACTATATTTAATATCTAATCTTTCCCACATCTCAAAATTTGGAGCAACGCATGAAAAAATTATTTCTGTCGACACTAATTTTAATTACTTCGCTTTTAACCTCTGATTTAACTGCCCAAAAAAAAGATACACTACTAACAAGCTCAACCCTATCAGGAATTAAGTTAAGAAGTATCGGTCCAGCATTTATGTCGGGTAGGATTGCTGATATTGCAGTTCACCCTGAAAATAATAATATCTGGTATGTCGCAGTTGGCTCCGGCGGGGTTTGGAAAACCGTAAATTCCGGAACAACATGGGAATCGATTTTTGATGGACATGAATCATATTCAATAGGCTGTATAACAATTGATCCCAATAATCCAAATATAATTTGGGTTGGTACTGGTGAAAATGTTGGCGGCAGACACGTTGGTTATGGAGATGGAATTTATAGAAGCGAGGATGGTGGAAAGAGTTGGAAAAATATGGGACTTAAGGAATCACAACACATTTCTAAAATTATTGTTCATCCTGAAAACTCCAACGTGATCTTTGTTGCAGCTCAAGGACCGCTTTGGAATAAAGGCGGAGAAAGAGGTTTTTATAAGTCAACAGACTTTGGCAAAACCTGGAAAAAAACTCTAGGCGACGAAGAATGGACAGGTGTTACTGATATTGCTATTGATCCTCGAGACCCAAACTTGGTTTATGCAGCAACATGGCAGAGACATAGAAATGTAGCAGCCTATATGGGCGGTGGACCAGGTTCAGGCATCCACCGATCTAAAGATGGTGGAGAATCTTGGGAAGAGCTAAAGAAGGGATTACCAAAAGATAATATGGGGAAAATTGGATTAGCAATTTCTCCTCAAAAGCCTGATATAATTTATGTGGCTATTGAGTTGGATAGAAGAACTGGGGGAGTATTTAGATCTGACAATCGCGGAGCTTCATGGAAGAAAATGAGCGAGACAGTTTCCGGGGCAACGGGCCCCCACTATTATCAAGAACTATATGCAAGTCCTCATGAGTTTGACAAGCTTTACTTGGTTGATGTAAGAATGCAGGTTTCGGAAGATGGCGGTAAAACTTTCAATAGAATGAGTGAAAAAAATAAACACTCAGATAATCACTCAATTAATTTTAGACTGGACGATCCAAATTATCTCCTTGTTGGAACAGACGGAGGAATCTATGAAACTTTTGACGATACCAAAACGTGGAGATTCATAAATAATCTTCCGGTCACACAGTTTTATAAAGTTGCTGTGGATGATAAAGAGCCATTCTACACAGTTTACGGTGGAACCCAGGACAATAGTACGCAGGGCGGACCCTCAAGAACGGATAACGTTCATGGAATTAGAAACTCAGATTGGTTCTTAACTCTTGGCGGGGACGGCCATCAGCCGGCTACAGAGCCTGGAAATCCTAATATTATTTATTCTGAATCTCAAGAGGGCTACTTATCAAGAATAGATATGACAACCGGAGAAATAATATCTATTCAGCCGCAGCCGGACGAAGGAGAACCTTATGAAAGATTTAATTGGGACTCGCCTATTTTAGTTAGTCCGCATAATCCAACTACAATTTATTTTGCATCACAAAGAGTCTGGAAATCTGATAACAGAGGAGACAGCTGGACACCAATTTCTAATGATCTTACACAAAACCAAGAGAGATTTAAGCTTCCTATTATGGAAAAAACATGGAGCTGGGACTCTCCTTGGGATGTTAATGCAATGTCGAATTATAATACAATTACATCAATTTCTGAATCACCCAAAAAGGAAGGGTTAATTTACATCGGAACGGATGATGGACTAATACAAGTCACAGAAAACGGTGGAAAAAGCTGGCAGAAGATAGGGGTTGGCGGTTTGCCGGGTGTTCCCAAAACTGCATTTGTAAATGATATTAAGGCGGATCTTTTTGATGTAAACACAGTTTATATTGTTTTGGATAATCACAAATACGGCGATCTAAATCCTTATTTACTGAAAAGTAACGATAAGGGTAAGAGCTGGAAATCAATAAAAAGTAATTTACCTGAAAGAACATTGTTGTGGAGAATTGTGCAGGATCACGTTAAGCCTGACTTAATGTTTTTAGGAACTGAGTTTGGGGTTTACTTTACAATTGATGGTGGAAATGAA
Source organism: uncultured Melioribacteraceae bacterium (assembly GCA_964469115.1). Taxonomy (GTDB): domain Bacteria; phylum Bacteroidota; class Ignavibacteria; order Ignavibacteriales; family Melioribacteraceae. The sequence goes on along the minus strand of CAYXXW010000201.1, from coordinate 1,877 downwards.
TGGATTAAAATAAAAGGAGGCTCTCCAACAATATCCTTCAGAGACTTGGCAATTCAGCGAAGAGAAAACGATTTGGTAGGAGCAACATTTGGCAGAGGATTTTACATACTTGATGATTACTCATTTTTGAGAGAGATAAACCCAACCGAGCTTAAACAAAAAGAGGCAGAACTTTATACAGGAAGAGAAACACCTCTTTACATTCTCAGGCCCGGACATGGATTTGGTGAAAAGGGATCGCAAGGGGCATCTTATTTTACAGCTAAGAATCCACCCTTTGGAGCGGTATTCACTTATTATCTTGCAGATGAATATAAAACCTTAAAAAAGAACAGACAGGAATTTGAGAAAAATTTAATTAAGCAAAACAAAAATATTGATTTCCCAGGGTGGGATGAAGTTGAGTCAGAACGCAGGCAAGAAGAGCCGGTGATTTGGCTGACCATTCAAGATTCTGAGGGAAATGTAGTCAGAAAAATTAAAGGTAAAAATAAAAAGGGATTTAACCGCGTTGCTTGGGATTTAAAGCGTCCCAATTTCCGTACAATTAATTTGCAGAGAGAATTACCGAAAGAGGAAAGAAGAGGTTTTATGGTTATGCCGGGAAGGTATACAGTAACATTATCCAAGCAAATAGATGGAGTTGTTGCCGACTTAGCCGGTCCAAAAAACTTTACCGTAAAAAGACTATATGACGGATCGCTTAAAAGAGCAGACGATAAGAAGCAAATTGCGTTTACAAATGAAGTTACAATTCTGCAAAAAGAACTTACAGCAGCAACAATAAAGTTGGGCAATGCAATAAAAAAAGTTGATGCCCTTCAAGCCGCGGCAAGTAAAATAAATAATGATAACTCTGAAATTTTAAAGAATCTTTATAGTGTTGAGCAAAAGTTACTTGACCTTGACGAATTAATTTATGGCAATAGATCTAAAAGTGAAGTGGGAGAGAAAAACAATCCGACGATAATGGATAGATTTTATAATGCTTACGGCAGCAGTTCAAGATCTACCTATGGTCCAACTGAAACTCACTTGAAGAGCTTGAGTATTGCTAAAAAGCAATTTAAAGAGTTTATGCTAAAGCTTGAGCAAATAGTTAATGCAGAAATTCCGACAATTGAAAAGTCGCTTATAGAGGCAGGCGCGCCTTTGGTTGAGTAATTAAAATTAAATTGAAGAAGATTAAAACAGATGCCGGTATTGCAGAACGCAAACCGGCATGACAACAATTAACCTCTCTCAAACCTAACTTGCCCATCTCCAGAAGAAAATCATTTAAACTCTCTCTTTTTTTTTGTAGTTGCTTCGTTGGTTAGTTTAATTTAGACTTATTGATTTATCTCTTCGAATTCTTTTGTTGGGATAGCTTGCCTTTAATTAAACTGCTTGTTAATTTTTTAAAGAGTTATATTGTCCGAAATAATTAAGCAATAAATTACTCCCAAATTAACTTTATGTTTTTCTAAACTTTACAAATTATATAATAAGTAATTAAAGTATGATCAACGAAACAATTTTGCATTATAAAATAATAGAAAAACTCGGCTGGGGAGGAATGGAGGTTGTGTATAAAGCTCAAGACTTAAATATAGGTCTTAGATATGGGGTCCAGGATAGATCCGAAATTTTATGGCTAGGGACTTTTAGTAATGGTTTATTTAAGTATAATCCAAACTAAAAAAATTGCACATTATACAAATAATGAGAACAACCAAATCATTAGATATCATTTGTAATTACGAATTCAAATTATTCGGTGTAGTGAATTACCTAAAATCCATTGGATATAGATTCGTGAAATTTCTATTATATCTTTTTATAATCTCAAATTATTTTGTTACAAATGCCCAATCCAATGAAAATGATTTTAAAAA
>CAYXXW010000200.1:0-5818 GCA_964469115.1 uncultured Melioribacteraceae bacterium | reverse complement strand
ACATGAAGCTTTTTCTCCGGCGGACTTAAAAATGGAATCCCTAAACTTAAACCTCTTAGAATAAATATTATTGCTAATACAATTGCAAATACAGGTATTAGTTTATTCATTCTAGAGCGTAATCCGCCGGGTACAAATTTACCAACCAATGATGTGGCTAGCATAATCGGTGTTGTTCCCAAACCAAACAATGCCATAAACGCTGCTCCGGAAATAAAATCCCCGGTTGTCATTGCTCCGGCAAGAGCCACATAAACAAATCCGCATGGTAAAAACCCATTAATAATTCCAAACAAGAAGAGTGATTGAGAGGACCCGGATTTTGTTAATCTTGTAAAAGACCTCTTTACAAAATTGCTGAAGAATTGATAAGGGGCGGTCTGTGAGAGCTTTCCCTTAAATCTACTCGGCATCAAGTAGTAACCAAGGATTGAAACTCCCAAAGCAATAGAAGCATAACGCTGAAGTCCCGCAAACGCAATGCCTTTACCAAATAAACCAAATATAGCACCAAAAAAAGTGTAAGTTACAACCCTGCCAAGGTTGTAAAGAATTCGACTTATAACCAGTTGAAAATTTGAAGATTTACCGATTGGCAAAGCCAATGCAATTGGTCCGCACATTCCAACACAATGAAAACTTCCTAAAAAACCAATTACAAATCCGCCCCAAATACTTACATCCATTTTACTGTACCATTAAAATTTTATTATTGAAATATTTGTTTGTATCCGCAGTCCACTCTATCAGTATTTTCCACTGACCGGTAATCATTTTTTTGGTCGGAATAAGTTGAGTTTTAGAACTATCAATACTAATTGGTATTTCAAAATCAAGATTCTCATCAGAAGGTCTGTAAAGAAAAATTGTTCCTTTAATTTCCTGTGTCCCAATTTCCGTTGGAAACTGAAGTGAAATATAATTTGGAATTAATTTTATTTGTAATTCCTCAGATAGTTTTTTAGTCCTCTTAATAGTCTCTAACTTTTCATTAAACTGAACCTCAGCTTCGTAGTAGTCATCTCTAACCAAATTAATATCTTGATTAAACGCAAAGTAAATGAACAATAACGAGATAATTGTAAAAAAAATAATGGTGACTGTAATACCAACACCCCAATTCCATTTCATCTTATTTCTTCCTTCCCTTAACTTTACCTAAAAACGAGGTTTTAATTACATCAATAACTTTATTATCCGATTTGACCGCAATCTCTATTGGTGTGCTAAGTTTCTTAATACTATCTTCTGATAGTATAACGAAGAATTTACCTTCAGCAACTCCTTGAGGCGGCAAAGTTAAATCACCCGAAAGCAGTTTTATTTCACCCTCCATATTTTGGAGCTTAAGTTCCGTTGGAATCGTATCAAATGTTTTATTGATAATTTTTACATCATATAAATTACTTAATTTATTATCGGGCTGTTCCTGAGCCATTAGCCCTGGTGTTCTAACAATTGACAATTCAAAATCTGATCTGGTGGCCAGCAAAAATGTAATTATAGTAAATAAAATAAATAGTACTATTGTATAACCAATTGCTTTTGGGGTAAATATTTTACGAACTCCCGTTTCCACTTCATTTTTAGAAGCGTAACGTATCAATCCGGTTGGACGTTTTACTTTTACCATTACATCATCGCAGGCATCTACACAAGCAGTACAGTTAACGCATTCAAGCTGGGTCCCATTCCTTATATCAATACCGGTCGGACAAACATCTACGCATAAATGACAATCAATGCAGTCACCATGATTCTGCTCAACACCTTTTCTAATTTTTCCTCTTGGTTCACCTCTTACATGATCATAATTGATTACAATAGAATCTGGATCTAGCATGACACCTTGCAGTCTGCCGTAAGGACAGATTAAGGTACAAACCTGCTCTCTGAAATAAGCATAAAAGAAATAAATAACTCCGGAGAAGATAACCATTGCCATAAACTTACCGAACACTTCAGGTATTGGTTCTCTTACCAGCTCGACCAAACCATCAAACCCAATAACCCAAGCAAGTAATGCATTACCAATTGCAACAGCCATAATTGCAAATATTGCATGCTTTGAGACTTTCTTAAATGTTTTTTCACCGTCCCACGGTCTTTTGTTTAATGCTCTTTGCTGATTTGCATTCCCTTCAATCCAATATTCAACTTTACGGAAGAGCATTTCCATAAATATTGTTTGAGGACAAACCCAGCCGCAGAATAGCCTTCCCCAAACTACCGTAAATAAAAATACTGAGATTATTAACCCTATTATTGTCAGTACAAATAAATGAAAATCGTGCGGACCAAAAGTAACTCCAAACAGAATAAATTTTCTTCCTAAAATGTCCAGCAGCATAAACGGGTGTCCATTTACTTTAATTAAAGGAACAAGGAATAAGACAGCTAATAAAAAAACAGCAACAATAACTCTTAAGCGATGGAATTTACCACCCGGCTTTCTTGGATAAATCCAAATTCTTTTTCCTTCTTCGGTTACTGTTGCAAGATGATCGCGAAACTCTTCGGCCTTGGTGTTAGAGGTGTTATCATTCATCAGAGTTATGACATTTTAGAGTATAAAAGATTTCTGTTAATCAAAAATCACTAAATAATTCTTAGTAATAAAAAACCCCGATAGACAAAATTTGTCTATCGGGGAATAGCCTTTAAAATTCGACTAAGAAATTATTCGTAAGTATAAAGATCACCTTCGGGAGCTTTTTGGTTTGGCGGATCAGTTCCTCTCAAAGTTAAAATATAACTGGATACTTCCTGCATTTGAGTTGGATCTAACTGACCTTGCCAGCTTATCATACCTTTCTGAGGAACCCCATATTTTACAACTTTAAATAGATCTTTAATTGTATTTCCATGAACCCAATAATCATCAGTCAGATTAGGTCCAACTAAACCTTCACCACCTTGTCCATGGCAAGCTGCACAGCTTTTAATGAAGACATCTTTCCCATTGGAAAGAGCAACAACATCATCCACGGTAGTAACTGTTTCTTCATCAATTAAAGCGCCGGTTTTATTAAGTATTTCCCTTTCCAAAGATGCCATTTGAACTTCTTGCTGATACTCCTCTTCTTGAACATTACCACTTCCTAATATGTGGAAATGTACCATGTATATTATTGCCCAAATTATTGAGGCATAAAAAATGGTAATGAACCAAGGTGGAATTTTATTGTTTAATTCTTTTATTCCATCAAAATCATGATCAAGCAGCAATTTTTGCTCTTCATCCATAGAAGGTCTTTGGTTTATGGCTTTAAATAATTTACTTATTCCTTCTTGTTGTGCTTCCTCACTTTTCTCCGAATATACAAGAATCATCCACATTATTATTGCAACTAAGAAAGCAGTAACCGCCACCATAATTTTTATAACCGGTTCTAAACCACTTCCTGAATCCGCAGTAGTCTCTGCAAAGAGAGGTGAATTTAGAATGAAGAAAAGGAATGCTACAGCAATTAGTTTAAGATATTTAATTCTTCTCATTTTCATTCTCTGAATTTTTATTAAAATTACTATTTTCTAGTGGAATATTTTCTAATTCCGAAATATATTCTTTATCCCTTGTCACAATCCAAATTACAGCTCCAATAAAAACGGCTAAAAAGATAATAAGTGTAATAACCGGATAGATTGAAACATTTTCAATAGACGATAAATAATTAGAAAATTTCATATTGTTCCTAGTTACTGTTTGCTACTTCAGTTTGGGCTTTAATATCAGTTCCAAGTCGTTGGAGGTAAGCTATCAAAGCAACAATTTCTTTGTTTGGTTCAGTTGGAATTCCGTTTTCCAAAAGATCTTCAGTTATTTTTTCAGCTTGCACTAATAAATCGGATTCAGCTGCTTCTTCATATCCTTCATCGTATGGAACACCCAAAGTTCTCATTGCTGATATTTTAGCTTTAAGATCAGAATAATCGAGATCATTTTCCAGCAGCCATGGATAAGGCGGCATTAATGAACCGGGCGACATTGATCTTGGATTTTCCATATGAAGGAAATGCCATATATTAGAGTATTTACCGCCTATTCTATGAAGATCGGGACCGGTTCTTTTTGAACCCCATAAATGAGGGTGGTCATAAACAAATTCACCGGCTTTAGAATACTCACCATATCTCTCAACTTCAGACCTAAAAGGTCTTACCATTTGGGTGTGGCAGCTATTACAAGCTTCTTTTATGTAAATGTCCCTACCTTCCAATTCTAATGGCGAGTAAGGTTTTACAGAAGCAATTGTTGGAACGTTGGAACTAATTAAATAGGTTGGTACAATTTCAACAATACCGCCTATCATTATTGCAACAAATGCTAGTCCGGTAAATAATAATGTTTTAGATTCAAGGTATCTATGAATCATTCCATATTTTAATTTATCGGTAATAGGTCCTCTTGGAGCTGATTCAGCATCTTCATTAGCAACAAAGGAGCCCATCCCCATTGTTTTGAAAATGTTATAAGTTGCAATCAATATTCCAATTAAATATAATGTGCCGCCTAATGACCTCATTATGTACATTGGAACAATTTGTAATACAGTTTCTAAAAAGTTAGGATACTTTAATAAACCAAGTGGGGTAAATTCTTTCCACATTAATGATTGCGTAATACCCGCCCACCACATTGGGATAACCCAAACAACAATGCCTAATGTTCCAATCCAAAAGTGGAGGTTAGCTAGTTTCTTTGAGTATAATTCGGTTTTCCACATTTTTGGTACCAGCCAGTAAAGCATTCCAAATGTCATAAACCCATTCCAGCCCAAAGTGCCTACATGAACGTGTGCAGGAATCCAATCTGTAAAGTGCGCAATTGCATTTACACTTTTTAGTGCTAGCATTGGGCCTTCGAAAGTTGACATACCGTAAGCAGTTACACCGACAACGAAAAATTTCAATACCGGATTATCTCTAACTCTATCCCAAGCCCCTCTTAAAGTAAGGAGACCATTAAGCATTCCTCCCCATGAAGGCATCCAAAGCATAATAGAAAATGCAGTCCCTAATGATTGAGCCCAGTTGGGAATAGCTGAATATAAAAGGTGATGAGGTCCAGCCCAAATGTAAATAAATATTAATGTCCAAAAATGGAGAATTGATAATTTATAAGAAAAGATGGGCCTGTTCGCTGCTTTTGGTAAATAGTAATACATTAAACCCAAGAACGGTGTTGTTAAGAAAAATGCAACGGCATTATGTCCATACCACCACTGTACCAGAGCATCTTGCATTCCGGCATAAACGGGATAGCTTTTTAAAAAGGCTACGGGAAGCTCTATCGAATTTCCAATATGTAAAACAGCAACTGTAACAAATGTTGCAATATAAAACCAAGCTGCAACATAAATATGTTTTTCTCTTCTTTTAATTAAAGTTCCAAGCATGTTGATGCCAAAGACAACCCAGACAATTGCAATCAAGATATCAATGGGCCATTCAAGTTCAGCATATTCTTTTGATGTTGTTATACCGCTGACTAAAGTTACAGCAGCAAGAACAATAATTAATTGCCATCCCCAAAAGTTTATTTTACTTAGAATATCACTAAACATTCTTGCTTTTGATATTCTCTGTAAAGAATAATAAACACCTGTAAAAATAGCATTACCAACAAATGCAAAAATTGCAGCATTAGTATGTAATGGTCTTAAGCGGCCAAAAGTGGTGTATGAAAGACCCAAATTTAATTCAGGATAATAAAGTGCAATGGCAATCCACACGCCGACAGTTAGGGCAACAATACCCCAGACAACCGTAGCTATTAAAAATAGCTTAACTATCTGGTTGTCGTAACTGAACTTTT
>CAYXXW010000199.1:0-5833 GCA_964469115.1 uncultured Melioribacteraceae bacterium | reverse complement strand
TGATACTCACGAAGGAAGAGTAAGAGATCTAAACCATTTCGGTGATAATGAATGGTATTGCTGGGATTCAAATCTTGAGGATATTGACTGTCCCTAATTTGTAGCAAATTTTGCAAAACTTTTAATTTTAATAGAGAAGGTCCTTATTGGACCTTTTCTTTTTTACACTCAATTTTACCAGTAATTCTTACCTTTTTCAAAAGTTTTTACTGCTCTATGTTTTGTACGTTTTATAACCATTCGAATAATTTAAAATTTAGCTATTGACTAAGGCTATTTTTATATTTATTATATTTTATAGGTTTTGACTGATTTGAATACTCTGAAAAATTTCAAAAAGTTGAGTAATCCCAAATGTCATCTAATTTTATTATTTATACACATTTCTTGTTTCTTTTCACTAAAAAATCTATATTTCCACTCGCATCGTTAGTCAAGAGATTATTGCTTATACCCTACTTAATCTCACCTATACAATCCAATCTAAATCAACATAAGGAAACAAGTCAATGATAAAGAAAATCATTCCAATGTTTATTTCATCCATATTTATTTTACTCAGTTTTAGTTGTGCAAATGAGAAGCCGACTAAAACCATGGCGATTCCTCCAATTGCTGAAAAAATACCAAAAAAATTGAATATGCATAATCATACTAGGATAGACAACTATTACTGGTTGAATCAGAGAGAAAATCCAAAAGTAATTGATTACTTAAAAGCCGAAAATAATTATTTAGACACTATGCTCGCACATACAAATAATTTTCAACTAAGTTTATTTGATGAAATTGTTGGAAGAATTAAACAGACAGATGAATCAGTCCCTTACAAAGATAACGGTTTCTTTTATTACACAAGATTTGAAGTAGGAAAAGAGTATCCTATATATTGCAGAAAAGAAGGGAAAATGGATGCAAAGGAAGAGATAATGCTGAATGTAAATGAGATGGCGGAAGGTTATGATTTTTATCAAGTTGCAGGATTATCAGTTAGTCCTAACAACCTTTATTTATCTTACGGTGTTGACACATTAAGCAGAAGGAAATATGATATTTTTATTAAAGATTTAAAGTCAGGTAAAATTTTTGACGATAAAATTCAAAACACAACAGGAAGAGCGTCTTGGGCAAACGACAATGTTTCGCTTTTTTATCAGTTGAAAGATGAAACTTTGAGGTCATATATAATAATGAAGCATAAATTTGGGGAAGATTCATCAAATGATTTTGAAGTTTACCATGAAAAAGACCCTACATTCTCCACTTATATTTACACAACTAAATCAAATAAATATTTAGTCATCAGCAGTCGGTCTACACTTTCAAATGAATATCGTTTTCTCGACGCAAATAATCCAGAAGGCGAATTTAAAGTTTTCCATCCGCGAGAAAGCAAATTAGAATACTCAATCAATCACTATGGCAATAAATTTTATATTGTCACAAATTGGAATGCGAAAAATTTCAAGCTTATGGAAACCTTAGTGGATGCTACTTCAAAAGAAAACTGGAAAGATTTAATTCCACATAGAGAAAATGTTCTGCTTGAAGGAATCGAAATATTTAAAGATTATCTAGTTATTAATGAACGAGAAAATGGACTTACAAAACTCAGAGTAATAAAATGGGAAGATAATTCAGAACACTATATTGATTTCGGAGAACAAACTTACACAGCTTACATTTCTACCAATAGAGAATTTGATACAGAAATTCTGCGCTATGGCTATTCATCTCTTACCACGCCAAATTCAACGTATGATTATAATTTAAGTACAAAGGAAAAAACATTACTTAAACAGCAGGAAGTTGTAGGCGAATTTGATCCTAATAATTATCATACTGAAAGACTTTATGCTACTGCAGATGACGGCAAAGAAATACCAATTTCATTAGTGTATAAAAAGGGGTTAGAAAAAGATGGAAGTAATCCTCTTCTTCTTTATGGATATGGTTCGTACGGCGCTTCGCAAGATCCATATTTTAGCTCTGTTCGTTTAAGTCTATTGAACAGAGGATTCATTTATGCAATTGCTCATGTCAGGGGAGGTCAAGAACTTGGAAGAGATTGGTATGAAGATGGTAAACTTATGAATAAGAAAAACACTTTTACGGATTTTATTGCTTGCGGAGAATACCTAGTTTCACAAAAATTTACAAATTCAGAAGAAATGTTTGCAATGGGCGGGAGTGCAGGCGGCCTTCTTGTAGGAGCAGTTTCAAATATGGCGCCAGATTTGTTTAAAGGCATTATTGCAGCTGTTCCATTTGTGGATGTTGTAACAACCATGCTTGACGAGACAATACCCCTTACAACAAGTGAATATGATGAATGGGGAAATCCAAATGATAAGCAATACTACGAATATATGCTTTCATATTCACCCTATGATAATATAGATAAACGAGACTATCCAGCATTGCTAGTTACTACTGGTTTACATGATTCTCAAGTTCAATATTGGGAACCAGCTAAATGGGTAGCGAAACTGAGAGATATGAAAACTGATGATAATCTGTTATTATTAAAAACTAGTTTTGAATCCGGACATGGCGGTAAATCTGGAAGATTTGAGAGATATAGAGAAACTGCTCTCGAATATGCCTTTTTATTCGACCAACTAGGTATTTATCGATAAACTATCTAATTTATGCTATAATATTTTACTGCCGCTATGTTAAGCGGCAGTTATCTTATTTGTAGCAAGTGATAAAATACGATATTTTAGTTCTTCCCCGTAACAAAAGACTTTTATATTTGTTTTATTTAGTCCTATCCCATTGAGAAAAACGATTTCTTATAACATTGCACATATTTTTATTTCAGATAATTCGAAAAACAATAGGACAAAAAATGAAAACCATGTAATACTTATTTTCTTGACAATTTTGTCTACACACATCTTCGGTTGAATTATGTAAAATTATTGTAAAAGTAAAAAAGTAATATAAATTAAACTTTTTCTTTTATAAATATAATGCTGCTGGAAAGCAAAGCAACTGATAAAGATAGATCCAATCCGCCAATAGCTATCATAAAGCTGTAACTGCCAATTGCTAACTTTGAGAGAGTTATGCCGGTTAAAATCATTAAAGTAAGAGCAAAGAAAAATCCTGGAGTAAAAAATTGATATATTTTAGGAGATTTAATCTCATGAATTCTTCTAAGGTTTTTCCTGCAGAATTTAGCCATTATATATTTGTTCTTAACTAATCCGGTAAATAAAGTAATTAACAAAACAAGAATAATTATCCCTATATTTTCCGAAACCTCATTAGCTTCTTTCAACAAAGAATATCCCTTTACAAAAAGAACAGCTCCGCCAATTGTCCAGACCAATGCTGAAAGCCGCACCAATGTATTTTTAGAAGTATTCACTACTAAAATTCCTTTCTAAACTCAGTCGGAGTCTGATTTGTATTTTTTTTGAAAGAGGCAAACCGCTTGTGCAGCAACGTCCGCAAATATGTATGCAATTATTTTGCTGTATTCTAACATTTGTCAAATAATAAATTAAATACTAAATATAACCAAACTATTCCCAAAAGTAAGTTTCTCTCTATTAGAATTACATTTCAGAAATATTTTTAATTTTTGATTGGAAATTATTACTCTTTGAGATCATTGATAATTAAGGTACATTTAAATGTAATTATTTGTAATGCTTCAGTCACATCCCTTTGTTTGTAATTCTAGCTAAGAGATTCATTCATCTGTCCACTGATCCAGAACACAATAAAAATTAAAAGCAAATTTACAGGGAATACCTATTTATGTCATTTACGAAAATAAATCTAATTCAACCAATTCAAAAAGCATTATCTGATGAGGGATATAAAACACCAACTCCTATTCAGAAACGGGCTATACCAATAATACTTGAAAATAAGGATCTCTTGGGCAGTGCACAGACTGGAACTGGTAAAACAGCAGCATTTGCAATCCCCATTCTTCAATTGCTTTATAACAAAAAAAAGGGGGGGCCAAAAAGAAGAGTAATCCGTTCCCTTGTTGTCACTCCAACTAGAGAACTTGCAATTCAAATTGGAGATAGCTTCAAAGCCTATGGCAAATATACTGGCCTCAAAAGTGTTGTTGTTTTCGGCGGTGTAAATCAGAAATTGCAGACTGATAGATTAAAAGCGGGTGTAGATATTTTAGTTGCTACACCTGGCAGATTATTAGATTTGATAAAGCAAGGCTATATTATTCTTAATCACTTAGAGATCTTTGTTCTTGATGAAGCAGATCGTATGTTGGATATGGGGTTTATAAAGGACGTGAAACAAATAATTTCAAAGCTGCCATCAAAAAGACAATCGTTGTTCTTTTCTGCTACCATGCCGCCAGAAATAGTTAAACTTGCCAGAACAATATTGGTTAAACCAGTTAAAATTGAAATATCTCCCGAATCAAAAACTGTAGAAGCGATTAAACAAAGTCTATATTATGTTGATAAGCCTAATAAAAAAGATCTGCTTATTCATTTGTTGAAAGATCCCAAAATTGATTCTGCTCTTGTTTTTACTCGCACAAAGTATGGCGCTGATAAAGTTGCAAGATTTTTAAATAAGGCTAAGATACTTGCTGAAGCCATACATGGAAATAAATCTCAACATGCTAGACAGCGTGCTCTGAATAATTTTAAAACTAAGCAAATAAGAGTGTTGGTTGCAACAGATATTGCAGCTCGTGGAATCGATATTGATGAACTTTCACACGTAATAAATTTTGAGATCCCAAATATTCCTGAGACCTATGTTCATAGAATAGGTAGAACTGGACGTGCCGGACTAGACGGTGTTGCCATTTCTCTTTGTGATACAGAAGAAAAATCTTATTTAAAAGAGATTATTAAACTGATTTCTGTAACTATACCTATTGTAGAAAATCCGCTAAATGTTGCTGCCGGAAAACCGGAAGAAAAGAAAACGAATTCAATTAATAAACATAATCTTGAGAAGACAAAATCAAAAAATAACGGTGACCCGAAAAAAACAAAGCCAAGGAGACGGAATAGAGGATCAAAAAAGAAATTGGCTAGCAAAGGGCTTAGATAATTTATGGATGGCAGAAAGCGAAAAAACATTATACCCGGATTACATGTAGCAATTGTGCTTAAACAAGATCAGCGCACCAAAAATTTAACCAAAGGTTATGTTAGAAATGTTCTTACTAAATCTTCAAACCATCCTTATGGTATTAAAGTTAGATTAGAAACGGGTGAGGTTGGCAGAGTACAAGAAATATTAGATGAGCTCCAGTAAATCTAAGGAGTAAATCAATAATTTCTAAATTCGAAACGATTCACAAAATTTAGAATAATGCTATTTTTCTAAATATTAGCTTTTATTCATATAATATACTTTTTTCGAGTATATTTAATCACTAATTGATTTCTCACATAATAATAGTTATTTATTTTGATTAAAAATTTTGCTGCAAAATTGAAGAACTTTCTGGGTAACAAGTCCAAGAAAGTGTCTGTTGTAACTGAAAAGCTAGAAAAGCCTACAAAACAACAACCAAGATCACACCCCAACAAGAAACAGAGCTTTAGAGATAATTCTAAAAAAACTTTTAAAAAGGAAACACCAGAAGAATACAGGCTACGGCATGAAAAACGTGCTGAAGAGAAAGTTGAAAATATTAAACCAAAACCGGAAATTAAAACCGTTGACTGGGACGATTCAGTTTTTAATGTTCCCGAAGTTGAAGGAAAAACTCGATTCCAAGATCTTAATGTATCAAAGGATATTCTTCACTCAATTTACGATCTGAATTTTGAATATTGTACTCATGTTCAGGCTGAAGTGCTCCCAAAATCAATGA
>CAYXXW010000198.1:0-5846 GCA_964469115.1 uncultured Melioribacteraceae bacterium | reverse complement strand
TTTGGAGTTGATTTCCAAACCGGCTTTGATATGCCTTTTGTTACTGATGGATTGAATTACCTGATATCAACGAAGGAAATGTCATCCATGAACTTCAAAGGCGAATTTGCTTACATGAATCCAGATCCAAATACTAAAAAGAGTAATATCGCCGGTGATAATGATGAGAGCATAGCATATATTGATGATTTTGAAGGTGCAAAAAGAACCATTCCGATAGGTGTTTCTTATACTGGCTGGCGTGATCTTAGTGTCCCTGATCAAATAGTTGGATTAGAAAGCTTAAATAAACTTGAAAAGATGAGCTATAAAGCCAATAGTTACTGGTTCAACTTTTTACCCTCAGATGTTACAGTCGAGGATATTTGGGGCGATAGAAAAAAAGTAGGGCGAAACGATGATCAGATTACAGCGCTTGATTATGTCTATAATCCAACTCAAAGAGGAACTTATAACTGGTCGCCAATCTTAGATGACCCGGCGCAAAATTGGGGCGGTATGATGAAACCGCTTTCATCTTCGGCAAGTAACTTAATTGAAGAAAATATAGAGTTTATTGAATTCTGGTTAAAGATTAATCAAGCACCTGAAGACACAAAAATATTTATTGACCTTGGACAAGTAAGTGAAGATGTTATCCCAGATAATGATTTAAACCAAGAAGATCTAAACCAAAATGAGAGAATCGATGAAGGGGAAGATGTTGGACTTGATGGACGAACTAATGGTCAAGAAATATCTGATTTTGGTGATATTGATGGTGACGGTGACCCGAGTAAAGATGATTTTCGATTTACTTTAGGTTCAGGAGACTATACTAGAATTAACGGTACTCAAGGAAACGGTTTGTTAAGTGATGTAGGAAGATTACCTGATACTGAGGATATGGATAGAAACTTCACTTTGGATAAAGTAAATAGCTACTTTCGATATGAAGTACCAATTGATACAGTCAAAAATAATAATCCATTGATAAGCGGAGGTGGTGATAATGATGGCTGGTACCAGTTTAGAGTTCCACTAAAAGAGTTTAATTCTAAAGTTGGTAATCCTAGTTTTACTCTTGTTGAAGTAATAAGAGTGTGGGTAACCGGAGTTGAAGAACCTGTTCACATCCGATTGGCTGAAATGAATCTAGTAGGTAACCAATGGCAAAAGGTTTTAACTCCCGGTAAAGTTGAAGAAGATGATACTACCTTAGTAGTTTCCACAATTAATTATGAAGATAATCCTGAATATATAACTCCTCCAGGAATTGTTAGAGAGCGTGATAGAACAAATCCCGATGAATTAATCTATAAAAACGAACAATCTTTACGATTAGTAATTTCTGAATTGGAGGATGGTGATTCAAGAGAAATAGTAAAATATTTATTCCGGCCCCTTGATGTTTTCAGTTACAAAGAAATGAAATTATTTGTAAGAGGCGATCAAGATGAAAGCCCTGGTTCCATTTCGAACTATGAAGATTTTAATACCTACGGATCAGAAGTTTATTTTAGATTTGGTACTGATACCGCAAATTATTATGAATACCGTCAGCCGGTTACAGCAGGGGAACCAGCAAATTTGGGCTGGAGTGAAATTGCAATCGTCTTTGAAGATCTTACTGCAATTAAACAGCTGAGAGATGAGATAAATTCAGCTCAACGTTATTCTATTCCAGTTCCCGATAAACCTGGTCATTCCTATGGAGTTAAAGGGAATCCGACTTTAACAAAAGTAAATTTTTTCTCTTTTGGAATTAAAAACCCTAATCAGCAACGATCACCTGATGAAATTTTAATTAAACCGTTGATTGGAGATCCGGTTTCGGGTGAACTATGGATTAACGAACTCAGGGTATTGGGTGCTGATGATACACCAGGATGGGCTTACAGCGCTTCTTCTCAAATAAGATTAGCTGATTTAATGTCCGTTAATGTTACAGCTAGTCAGACTGACCCTTATTTCCATAGATTAAACCAACGTTTTGGTAATAGAGTTGATAATACAAAATGGAGCGGGTCAGTAAATCTGGATATTATTAAGTTGCTCCCTTGGAATTTAACGGGAAGTAGCTTCAGTCTTAATTATTCTCACTCCGAATCTGTTGCGAAACCATTATACAAACCGGGCACAGATATAAATATTGATGAAGCTGTTAATCAGCAAGCTGAGCAGCTGATAGATGATGGAGTTCCGGAAGAAGAAGCAAAAACAATTGCAGAGGAAATTCGAACGGAATCACAATCTGTAAACATCTCTGATACTTGGTCACTTTCAAGTATTAGGTTTAAACTTCCAAGTAAGAGTTGGTATATTCAGGATATCGTAAATAACATTCAATTTGCGTTCAGCTATAATAAAACGTTTAGCCGAAGTCCAACCCTAGTATTTTCAAATAGCTGGGTCTGGAATGGGAGTGGAAAATATTCACTCAATTTTAGTAAGGATAATTATTTCTTTGCTGCCGATATACCTTTACTGGGTTACCTTATTGAGATATTTGAGGATTATAAGAACACAAAAATTTATTTTACACCTCAAAGTTTCAATACCGGAGTTTCAGCATCAAGAAAGGAATCATCAAGTCTTAGTAGAAATGAAACAGCCGAAGAAAAAACTCAACGGGATTTTACATCTAAAAGAGATTTGGGATTTAACTGGAAGATTACAGAAGGCGGATTACTAAACTTGAGCATGAGTTATAATGTTAATGTAGCTTCTTCCTATGCATACTTGCTTGCTATTGACGATATGGCTAGACCAGAAAGTGAAATTTGGAATGATATTATTAAGGGTTCATTATTCGGTAAGGATTATAGCTATTCGCAAAGTTTTGATGTTAAGACGAGTCCTCAACTACCTTCACTTTGGGATTTAAAAAGATATTTTAATTTATCTTTTGGATACAATGTAAATTATAAATGGACTAATAATTTTAAGCAAGAAGATCTCGGAAGAAGTGTTGGATGGTCGAATAGTATTAGAGCAAGTTTAACTTTAAGATGGCAGTCATTAACAGCTCCTCTATTTGAAGAGGATAAATCTGCTAGTAATGACAATGTATCAAAAAGTACAACAACTCAGCGCGGTAGAGGAAGGGGACAAGTAAAGAATATTGATGAAGAACTAGAAAAGGATCGACAGGAAATTGAAGAGGGTGATACTACTGCTGTTGATTCATTAGCTGATGTTAATAGAATTCCAATTTATACAAAAGCTTTTAATTACTTTAAGGCGGGTGCCAAGTGGCTCTTCTTCGATTATGAAAGTATTAAAATGAATTTCAGCCAGTCAAATTCGGTAAGTAATTCAGGCATCAAATCTGAAGGTACCGGATTTACAAATTTCTGGGGTTGGGAGACAAATCCGAATTTTGGTCCCTCAAGATTATATATGTTAGGGTTGAGTAATGATGCCGGGGAAAGGGCACCCTTGGGAAATCTAAGTGATAACTTCAATCAGAAAAATACAATTGATTTCAGCACCTCGCGTCCGCTATGGGAAGGTGCAACAATTAATCTTAATTGGAAAGTTGGATGGGGATTCAGTAAGACCACAAGGATAACGACTGAAGCCGATGGCAGTGTAATTGTGAATGATATTACTTCAAACGGAACATTAGATAGATCTTTTATCTTCCTACCAATATTTTTCTCAGAGGCTGGTATTACGACAGTAAATGAGATTTATCAGAATGATCCTAACAATAATATTGCAGATGCTTTTAGTGAAGGATTTGAGAGTATTCCGTTCCTTTCAAAATTGCCTCTATTTAAGGACGTTATTAAATATATACCAAGAGCTAACTGGCGCTTGGATTGGAGAGGTTTGGAGAAGATAAGTTTCCTCAAAGATTTCGCAAAAACAGTTTCGCTGAATCATGCTTACAGCTCATCCTATACAGAGGGTTGGCGTGTTGACCCCGATGGTAAAAGACAAGTTCAGACACAAAGAATAAATTATGGCTTTTCACCTCTTGCTGGATTAAATATTACATTTGATGATCTTTGGGGTGGCAACATGAGTGGTTCAGTAAAATATTCTACAAAAACTAGCTATGATTTAGGTATTGCTACACGCAATATAACTGAGCAATTTTCTAGGGACATAAACTTTACAGCAAGTTTTTCAAAATCGGGATTTTCACTGCCTCTATTTGGATTGGACCTTAAAAATGATATTGAGATGTCCCTTTCCTATACTAGCGCAAGAAACTCAACTGTAATTTTTGAAATGGATAATTTTACGGAAGAAGGTAAACCTCAGGACGGAACTACTAGAACTATAATCGAACCAAGAATTAAATATACGTTGAGTTCAAAAGTAACTTTATCTATCTTCTATAAGAGAACTTCTGTTGAACCTGAAGGAGCTTCCAGAATTCCACCTACAACAACTAATGAAGCAGGATTAGATGTTCATATTTCAATACAATAATAATTTAATGGTCAATATATGAGAAAGTATAAAATTTTATGGGTTGATGACGAAATTGAAATGCTAAGACCGCATATTTTGTTTCTTACCGAAAAAGGATACGATGTTACAACTGTAACTAATGGTAAAGATGCTATTGCAGAAGTCGAAAATAGAGAGTACGACTTGATCTTTCTGGATGAAATGATGAGTGGAATGGGAGGCTTGGAAACACTTTCGGTAATCAAAGAACTCAATCCCAACATTCCTGTTGTGATGGTTACAAAAAGTGAAGAAGAATCATTGATGAATGATGCAATTGGCAGCAAGATAAGCGACTATCTTATAAAGTCAGTTATGCCTTCTCAAATTTTAATGGTTTGTAAAAAAATATTGGATGGTAAAAAGATTTCAAATGAATATGTTACAAAGGATTATTTAGAAGATTTCAGCAAAATCAGCAGAAGACTATCAGAAGATCTCGATTTTGATGATTGGATTGACATAAATAATAAAATGATCAACTGGGATATGGAGCTTGATGAACACAGAGAAGTTGGACTAAAGCAAACCCTTTTTGAGCAAAAGAAGGAGTGTAACAGAGAATTTTCAAAATTTGTAGAGAATAATTATGAGACTTGGATCAATAATAAAGGTAAGGATACCGTTCCATTGTTAACAACTGATATTGTTGAGCAGTTTGTTATTCCACACCTTGAAAATTCCGATGGTCCCGTTTTTCTATTTGTACTTGATTGTTTACGCCTGGACCAATGGCTTCTTCTGGAGAAACATCTACTTGATTATTTCAGTATAGAAAAAGATTATTACTATTCTATTTTGCCAACAGCGACACCGTATGCAAGGAATGCACTTTTTAGCGGTTTGTTTCCAGCTGAGATTGAGAACTATTATCCAGACCTATGGCAAGGAAATAAAGATGATGAACGGAGTCAGAATAAATATGAAAAAGAATTGCTTCAATTACTTCTTGATAAGAAAAATATCAAACTTGAAAATGAACTCAAGTATATGAAAATTATTGATCCTGATGTTGGAAGATCATTCGAACATAATATCGTTTCACATAAGAAAACAAATTTTATGGCAGTGGTAGTTAATTTTTTAGATATGCTTGTCCATGGCAGATCAGATTCTGAACTAATTAAGGAGATTGCTCCTAACGAAGCGGCATTCAGATCACTTACTAATAGTTGGTTCACCCATTCCTCATTATTTGGCACTTTCAGAAAAATAGCAGAAATGAAAAATGCAAAAGTAATTGTTACAACTGATCATGGCAGTATTATAACTCGACGAGCATCAAAAGTTATTGCCGATAGGGAAACATCAAAAAATCTTAGATTTAAATTTGGCAGAAATCTTAAGGTTGATAATAAACAAGCTATTCAGATTACTGACCCAAGTAAATTTAAATTACC
>CAYXXW010000197.1:0-5869 GCA_964469115.1 uncultured Melioribacteraceae bacterium | reverse complement strand
TTTGACTTGCTTCAAGATCGGGAAATTCTTGTTTTGCAACCGGAGAAGCTGAATAGACCGATGCACCGGCTTCGTTTACAATTAAGTAATTGCAATTGAGATTATTTTCTTTTATTAATTCAGAAACAAGTAACTCAGTTTCACGACTTGCAGTTCCGTTCCCGATTGCAATAAGTTCAACTTTGTATTTTATTATATAATCGATAATTTCTTTTTTTGCGGCTTCTTTTTTATTCTGTGGCGGATGAGGATAAATAGTGCTACCTTCCAAATATTTCCCGGTTTCATCTATTACTGCTATTTTACTTCCTGAAACAAATCCTGGGTCAATTCCCATAATTATTTTGTTGAGAATTGGCGGCTGCAAAAGTAACTGACGAAGATTTGACCCAAAGATTTCTACTGCGTGTTCATCAGCTAATTCAGTTAGGTGATTTCTAATTTCTCTTTCTAACGAGGGCTGTATTAAACGGGAAAATGAATCAGCAGTTGTTTCTTCTAATAGTTCCTCAAAAACAGAGCTCTTAAATCTAAAATGTTCATCATAAATTTTGTTGAGTAATCCATCTCTGTCAAACTGAAAATTTGCTTTTAGAAATCCTTCTCTTTCACCCCGGTTTATTGCTAAAGTTTGATAAGGTTTTAGTCGGGTTATTTCTATCTTGAAATCATGATAAATATCATACACATCTTTTTTCTTAGAATTTTTATCGACTTCTTTTTTATTTACTTTGGTTGAGCAGACATTTGAATCAGTGAGTAAACTTTCTCTGACAAGTTTTCTTACTTCAGCATTTTCACTCATCATTTCAGCAATAATATCTTTTGCTCCTTTCAGCGCATCTTCAGTTGTTAGAACTTCCAACTCTTCATTTAAATATTCTTTTAGAATGGTTTCAAGGTCACCATCAAAATTGGGATTATTTATTATAAAATTGGCTAATGGTTCTAAACCTTTTGACTTTGCCACAGTTCCACGCGTCTTTCTTTTTGGTTTGTAGGGTAGATAAAGATCTTCAACTTCCTGAAGTTTATCTGCGGCTTCAATTTTAGCTTTCAGTTCATCGGTAAGTTTGCCTTGTTCCTCAATGCTTTTTAGTACGGTTTCTTTTCTATCGTTAAGTAAAATTAAATAGTTATTCAGATTTTCAATGTCGCGCAGTTGATCTTCGTCTAGTTTTCCAGTGTGCTCTTTTCTATATCTGGCAATAAAAGGTACTGTTGCTTCTTCGGCAAAAAGTTTAAGAACTGCATTTATTTGATTTGACTTTACGTTAAGTGTTTTAGCAATTTGAGCAGTAATATCCATGTATAAATCCTTAATTAGATTCGTCTAAGAGTAATAATTTGGAGAGTAAAGTTAATATTAAAAAAATTAAAAACATTAACCACAAAGATCACAAAGAAAAACATACAGAAAGGGCACAGAGAAAAACTTAAATTACAAAAAAAGGATCATCTTCTCTTGTAGCTAATCTGTATGTATTCTTAAATTCTTCTTTTTCTAATACTTTTAATAATTTTAAAGGATCATTGACTACAATTCCATCTAATTTTGTAACAAGCATTCTCTCCATTGAATCGGGATCATCAAGTGTCCAATAATAAATCTTTTTAATTACTTTTCGTTCGGTCCTTTTTTTAGCTGCAATTAAAAAATTGGGTATAAAATGTTTAAGTGGTTTTGGAACTGTGGATGCAATTCCGCTGCCCCACCAAAAATTTTCTTCAGTTCTTTTTTCAAAAACTTTCTCGGTTGTTTGGAAGTTTTCTTCGCTTAAATCAGTACCTATATATCTCTTAAAATTTTTCGGAATTTCTGCAAAAAATCCATCTAAAAATGCCACCGATTTTTTATTAGGTATAGAAATAATAATAAAAATTCTGTCATCATCTTCATCCATATAAAAATTTTCTAATATAGTTTTAGCCAAATGGGCACCGCATTCTTTTAGTCTATTTTTTTTCACTCCTTTAACTTTACAGTCAAATATTACAAGGGACAGTCTTTTGAATCTTTCTTCAAATTCTTGTAATCTGTGCAAAAATAATTTCAAGTCGGTGCGAGCAATGCTACGCTCCATTAAGTTAATTTTATCGGGATCAAAATCGGGACGAAAACCATGAAACGCATCAAAGTGAAAAGTACCATCATCGCTAAGTTTAGGCATTACATCAAACTCAAATGCATTGGTACCTAAATCAAGAGCTTCTTCAACATAAGCCGGAGTATTAAGCATGTGAGAAATTACATAAAAAGGACGCGGCTGAACCGGCATTCTATTAATTTCAATCTTTGTGCTTTTCGGATTTTCAGATTTATCCAGCCAAGAATAATATGGGAATTCAGCTTCAAAACCGGTATCATCTTTTGTTACGGTTATTTTATTAAGGAACCATCCATCACCCAGCCATTTTTCATCATGCCATAATAATATTTTCTTGAGAGTTCCGAGATCCTTATTTGCCAGTTTTATATAATCAATGTTGCCGGCCTCAAATGCATTTCGGGAGATTAACTCATTTAATTTAATTGTCGGAGTTTCTCCTCTAGAGCCGTAAATGATCATAGAAACATTTGCATCAGTTCCGCCATAAGCAACGTCGCCGGTGTAAAATTTAATTGTGTATTCTTCTACATTTTTAGTTGAGGAATAAATTCCGTTCGGTTTAATCCAGCAGTGAAAGGGAAATTTTGTAATTCTTCTATCACTTTCTTTTTTTACTTTAATTTTACTCAAAAACCAATTTGTATTTAGTGCATTCCCGGAAGACTGGATTTTTATTTCTCCAATTTTCCCTATATCTTCCAACATTAAACTGAATATATCTGTGTGTCCGGTAACAAATTCTTTTTCTTTTAAGTAAGGATTTATATCAACAAAAGGGGTGTATGTTTTATTGCCAACTAATGAAATTTTTATTTTCTCATTTGTCCCACTCCCAGGCAATGTCCCGGTTATTATTTCAAAATTGTAATTGGCATATTTTACTGATTTGATTGTAATTTGTTCACTTTCTTTAATCCACTTGTAAAACGGGAAATACCATAACTTATTCGAAGGAGTTTCAACAGTTACATTCTCCAAAAACCAATCAGGGCCAAATCCTTTACCATTATGCCAGACTATAATTTTTTCAATCTCCCCCGTATCATCAGTTTCAAAATAGAACGAATCTGTATCACCTTTTTCAAATTGATTGAGTTTGGATTCAAGAGTAAGTTCTCTTGTCATAGAATTATTACCGATTAGTTGAATTGAAACATCGGCATCAGTGCCCGCTCCTGATTCATTTCCTGTTTTGAATGTAATCTTGTATTTCATAGAACCTTCGTTTTATGCTATAAATTATGAGGATAATTTATTTGGTAAAAAAGTCACACATACTTTTTTATTTTTTAATTATCAATTAAATTAAGAATAAAATTAAAGAGTTAAAAATAATTGAGGAATTCGTTATGGAAAAAGTAACAGTCTACGAAAAACCAACTTGCACAACTTGTAGAAAAACTATCAAGATGTTAAACGAAATGGGTCTAGAATTTGATAAAGTAAATTATTACATAAAACCATTTACAAAAAATAAGTTGAAAACACTTCTTAAAAAAATGAATATGCAGCCAAGTGAGCTTTTGAGAAAAAATGAGAAAGCATATAAAGAGTTGGATGTAAAAAATCACAATTACACCGAAGTACAAATACTGGATTTTATGATTGCAGATCATAATCTGATACAGAGACCAATTGTTGAAAAAGGTGATAAAGCAGTTTTGGGCAGACCTGTGGAGAGAATTAAAGAATTATTTGAATATTAGTATTTCATTATTCTTCATTCCTATTAAACTAATAGTTTATAGATACGATTATTATCTGAAAATGGATTTTCAAACAAAAATCTTCATGGATGAAGAATGCTCCTTAAAGGGAATGATGTTTTAGAAAATATAGACGAGGGAAACCTAACACGGGAACTTGAAATTGCCAAATTCCGAAATTACGGCAGAGAAAAGTTTTCTGATCTGGTGAGATATAACATCAATTTTGAAGGTTTTTTAAGAAATTCCGAGCAATTTTATTCAATAAATCTACCCAGAGAAATATCAGATTACTTTTTGAGATTTGATACTGCACCTTATTTTATAATGTCCAATTCACCTATTCTTCAAGTAATTGAACAAATGTTGTTAACCAAAAAAGACGAATACAATTTTATTTCAAATTACCGTGAGATTAAAAATTATTATAAAAAATGGCTTAGTAAAAATAATCCAAAAGAAAAGAGCTTTTTTGCAAACTCAATAATAAATACTGTCGAAAGAAATATTGAACTGCAGAGCTTTTTTAATTTAATGATCTATGGTATTATTTTAACCTACGACCCCATTTCAAATAATTCAAAAAAGGCAATAGAGTTATTTAACAAAGCCAAGGAAATTGTTGAAGATTCTGATATTCAAGACGAAGCAAAAAATGAAGTACTTTACATCTTAAACTTGTACAAAGGGTTTACCTTTCTGAAAGAATATGAATACCTTAATTCACTAGAAACATTTAAGGAAGCGCTTGTTTACAATCCTAATGGAGTGACGGCATTCTTCTATTCAGCACTTAGCGCTAGATACATTGATGATTTTGATTTGTCATTCGATTACCTAAGAGAGATAATTGAATTTGATAAAATTAGATTTCAGTATGCAATAAATTATAACCACATTGGGTTATTCGATTTCTTCTATGAAAATGCTGTCTTTTATCAAGTATTTACTGAAAATGGCTTTGCGCAATTATTACCGGACATTGATTTTCTTATAAGATCACTCTATTCTGATGAGCAAAAATCAATGGAAACCACATACAGTAAACTTATCAATTTAGATAATCTTCGGATTAAAGAATTTTTGGATGATTCGGTGATTTATGAAATTAAATTCTTGAAAAATGTCTTAGATCAGTATCAACAAAAGAAAATAGGATTAATAAGAATAGTTGAGCAAATATTTAGAGATAAGTTAGTAACTCTGACAAAATACATTACTAACCTAATTGAGAGTCATTATTTTGATAAAATTAAAGAAGAAATAAACGTTTTTGACAGACAGATTGAGCAAAATAAACGACAGCTTATCAGAATTAAGCATGAAATGGAAGATTCAGAGAAAAAAGTTCAAAGAAACTTAGAAGAAGCTGCCGAATACCTTGAAGAGCATTTGATAGAAAGATCCAAATATTTAGAAGAGAAAATTAAAAGTATTGATAAAAATTCTAAATATAATCCCTCGCAAATATTCTATAGCTCAATGGTGTTTACTGTTTTCATCTCATTAGTTATTATTCTTGTGGTTGGCGTAATAACCTCCTTTGTTGGTTTTGGAGAGGAAGTAGCATCAACAAAATTAGCATTAAGAACTGGACTTCATTGGGGAGGAATAACATTTGTCTTCGGAGTTTTTATAAGTATTTTTACTACCCTTTCATCGTTTTGGGATAAAGGAAGCGAGAAGAAAAACTTGATGAATCAGCTGAATAAAGTAAAAGAAGCCGAAGCTGAAGAAAGAGAGAACATGAATGATGAAAGCGAAAGAAAAGCAAAAATTTACGAATTTAAATTTAAAGACCGGATAAAAACGCAAGAAAAAATAATTAATGATTTCATTGCTGAACGCGATCACAATTATCATAATAAATTTAATTCAGCCAGAAGAGAGATAGAAAGTTATACCTCACCACTTAATAAATTACTAAAAACCCTCGAGAATACTGGTTAATATTAGCCAGAAAGTTGTAAATCCGCACTATATTCTTACAAAACAAGCTAAAAATCTCATATTTTAATTTGGAATGATTTTGGGATAATAATATATCTAATT
>CAYXXW010000196.1:0-5875 GCA_964469115.1 uncultured Melioribacteraceae bacterium | reverse complement strand
ATTTGTATTCTAAAATTTTCTCGTTTTTTTCTAGAGCCAAGTTTATTGCATCACCGAGTGTAAGGTTTTGTGCAAAGTGTATGCTTTGAAATAATAGTAGGCTTAATAAAACCATAACAATGTTGTTTTTCATATCTCTCTCAGTTTCCTATTTTGAATCATTATTCATTATAGAGCCAAAAACTTTTATTTTGCTATCCCATGTTTAATTAAAAGTTTAACGTTCATTCTAGTTTTATTAATTGTAAAGACCTTAGAGTCTCTCGCCCAACAATGAACTAGGTGACGAATTGCACCAAAGACAAAATTTCTAAAAATTGTTAAATCGATGTTTTCTGAAAAAAGACCCTCGCTTATTCCTTTTCTAATAATTACTTCACCTTTATCTAAAAATTTATCGTAATAAACAGTAAAGTCTTTTTTGTTAGAACGTTCAATATGGTTTTGCTCATTAACAAAAACCAATGCCAGCGCTGGTCTTTCTGCAAAAGCATCAAAAATCAAATCAATCATTGCATCAAGCTTTTCAATACTAGACATTGAAGAGTTAGCAAATATCAAATCTAATTCATCATATAGACTTGTCCATAGCTCTGAGAATATTTTTAATAATATGTCTTCTTTGTTTTTGTAGTAAACATAAACGCTTCCAGTAGCAACATTTGCTGTTTCTGCAATTTTAGATATTTTTGAATTATGATAACCGTAATTAGCAAAAACCTTTATTGCGGCTTCAAGAATATCTTTTTCTTTATTTCCTTCTTTTACTCTCATGATCAATCTTTATTGAATGTTGATTCAAAAATAAATAATATTCAGAGCTTTGTCAAGAAAAATATTACCTAATCTTTAATTTTTATCTAATTTTTTGAAAGTGACATTATTAATGAAGATAATTTTTGTTAAAACCAACGGTCAAGTATTTTAAATATCTGTGTTTTTAACTTTTGATTAGCAAAGTAGCATTTTATTATGTGCTTAAGTTTTTAGTAAATAAGCATTTGCCTAGTAGCCGTAAAATTAAAACGCTGTATTTATTCTTTTGTGAAAGGATATTCTACTTTCCTTAATTAAATGTTTAGTTCAAAAAGAAAACCTTGGAGGTTAAATTTGTATTTTCCCCCAAGGTTAATTCACTTTACACACTAAAGAAAGTTTTTACTAATTTTCGCTAATCAAACCAAATTTCTTTTTTAGTACCATACCTGCAGCTTTTAATAGCGGGTAACCTGCCGGTGATGCTGTAAGTAAGGGATGTGTTCCTATCTGTGCTGTTAAAATGGAATTAATATTCATTCTGTTCTGAATTATAAATCCAATAGTATTGGTCAATTCACCAATACTCAAGCCTCCGACTACCTCGCCACCGAGAACGATACCGGATTCTCTTCCTGTAATCAATTTCACCATTTGCTTGTGTGCACCAGGTAAAGATCCAGGATGTTTATCCATTCCTTCAAAAGCACCAGTTACAATATCAAATCCTTCTTCTCTTGCCTTTGATTCGGTTAAGCCGGCAACACCGAAACCCGTATCGCCAATTGCTGTAGAGAAAATTGAAATTGTACCGCTGAATGTTTTAACTGCAGAAAGTTTGTATAAATTTAATCCTGCAATTCGCGCTTCCGCACATGCTGTTGAAGCAAGCATTACATTGTTTGGTTTTCTTGTAACAAAATCTCTTTTCTCTGCACAGTCACCAATAGCAAAAATATCACGATCCTCTGTTCTCATATATTCATCTACTTTAATAAAACCCTGCTCAGTAATTTTTAAACCAGCTTCACGTGCAAGATTAACATTCGGCATATACCCCATGGAAAGAACTATTGCATCTGCTTCTAATTTTTCTCCATTTTCCAAGAGAACACCGGATACTTTTCCATTGCCCAAAACTTCTTTAACTCCACTGCCCGTTTTTAGTTTTACACCCCTTGCAGTAAGTGCTTCTTCAGCTCTAACTGCAACTTCTTCATCAAATGCTAACAGAAGTATATGCGGCAAGAGTTCAACAAGAGTAATTTCTTTATGGATTTTGTTTAATTCATCAGAAATTTCGACTCCAATAAAGCCGCCACCGATAACAATTATCTTTTGGCAACTTTTCAATTTTGATTGCATTTCGTCAAGATATACCTTGTCTTTGGGAACAGTAAATACATTTTCTAAATCCGCTCCTTTAAGCCATTTGGGTTTAGTAGGTGTGGAACCTGTGGCAATCATTAATTTTTCATATGCTAAATCCGAACCATCTTTCAGTTTACAAACTTTGTTCTTCCTATCAATTGAAGTAACTTCGCCAATTTTTAGATTTACGCCGCTGTTTTCAAACATACCGTCAGCAGGCAAAATATCTTTTTCAGTACTTTCAACAGAACCGAATACATAAGGAATGCCACAGGGTACAAGCACCTTTTCTTCTTTTCGTATTACAGTAAACTCCTTATCGGGATGTACTGTTTTTCCAGTTACTGCAGCAACCAAACCAGCCGCGCTGCTTCCAATTACTAAAACATCTGTCTTTTTCATTTTTCACTTCTCCGCTTAAATTTTTCTTAAATCATTCATTACCAATAAGTCCCGTCAGAAACAATTTATGTAGTGTTTCTTCAACGTCTTTTATTTTAAAATTTTGCTTTTTGAATTGCCTGAACATAATAAAAGTTGTAGCCGCATCTAGTGCTAGTATTACTACCTGAGGATTAAGTTTTTTATGAGTGGTAGCTGATTTTAATTTCTTCTTAAAGCTTTTATAATATTTCTCTTTAACCTCATCCATTGTATTTATAACTTTTTCTATAAGTGAAGCATTCGACTGTATAATTAAATCGAATGAATCGAGATTTTTTGAGAAATATTCGATTGACGCATCTATATAATTTTTAATAAAACCTTCTACTGTTTCCGATTCAGCAGTTTTTAAATCAATATAGGAAAGTGTTCGTTCGAAGTGGTTTTCAATACAGCTAAGATATAAATCATCTTTATTTTTGAAATAATTGTAAAGAGTACCTTTCCCAACACCAGCGTTCTTAGCAATTTTATCCATATCTGTTGAACAAAATCCAATTTTTGCAAAGTGTTTTGTAGCAGAATTTAATATTTTTTCTCTGCGTTCCTTTTGAGCCGCTGTAAGTTCACCGATCATTTTTCCTCCGGTACTAAATTTAATTACTGACAAACCAGTTTTACAAAACAATACTGACTGGTCAGTTCAAAAATATGAAACTTAATTGTTCTTGTCAAGGAAAATATTTTCTGAGCTATTATTTTGCTTTGAATAAATTTTTATAGATGAGGGGCTGTAAATAAAAGGTTATTGACAGCCCTATGATTTGATAAGGTCTGAATGGAAATTCGAGATTAATTAAGTGATTGTATTCACTTATTCAGCTTTAAAATCAGCAGCTTTGTGTTTCCCATCGCAAAAGGGTTTGTTTGCTGAATGTCCACATCTACACAAAAATAGTTTTTCACCATCTTTGATGTTTTCACCGGACATTTTATTTACTGATAAGTTTCCTTCTACCATAATTGGTCCGTTTGGCATAACTGTAATTTTTGTCTTTTCCATTTTTACTTCCTCTTTTATAGGTTCAAAATCAATTAATTCATAATTTAATGCTCCGGACGGACATCTATCAATTACATCAATTATTTCATCTGGAGTTGCACCAACAACATTTATCCAAGGTTTTTTTGATGTATCAAATACATTAGGCAACCCTTTCACACATTCAGCTGCGTGTATGCAGACATCTGGAGCAAAACTTACTGTCATTTCTTCTGACTTATATTTAATTCTTTTTTCTTCCATAATGATCTCCTAAATTTAAAGATTTACCAATCTAACTCTTTTTTATCTCTAAAAAATCTTCCTGTCAAATTATGCGGAGCTTCTTCTGCAAGCCAGATAATTGTTTCAGCTCCTTTTTCTACTGTTCGCGTTGCATTGCTTCCCCCCATGTCGGTCTTTACCCAACCAGGCGAAACAGAATTTACGCTAATATTTAATTCAGCAAGTGAAAAAGAGAATTGTTTTGTAACTGCATTTAAGGCTGATTTAGATATTGAATACACTGGTGCATAAGAAGACATTTCAGAAAATGCACCAAGACCACTCGAGACATTTATAATCCTTCCATTTTCATTCATTAATGGAAGAAAGTTTTGTATTAAAAGAATTGGACCTAATGTATTGATTTCAAATGTTGTTAGAATTTTTTCTGAACTTACTTCGTTTATGTTTTCAGAATCTAACAAAACACCTGCGTTATTAACTATTACGTCTATTGTTAAATTCTTTGACTGAACATCTTTGGCAGCTTTAATAATACTATCTTCATTTCCAACATCCATTTGAACAAATAATATCTTTTCTTTATATTTTTTTAGACTCTGAATCGCCAAAAGACCTTTGTCCCTATCTCTAGAAGTAAGTATTACCTTAAAGCTTCTCTCCAGAAGTTGTTTTACGACCTCTAAACCAATACCTTTGTTTGCCCCTGTAACTAATGCTGTTTTCATTCTTTTTGTTTTCATCCTCTTAATTTATCAAGAAGATCATTTATTTTTTTTGCTTCTTTAGTATTTATATTATTAAAATTTTTTTCAAAACTATCATCTATAAAATCTAAACTTTTTAACAGTGCAAGCCCTTTAGCTGTAATTTTAATATCAGATTTTCGTCTATCTTCTTTACAGATTTTTCTATCAACTAAACCCTTAACCCTGAGCCGCTCAACAAGTCTGGACGTATCAGACATTTTATCCAACATTCTATCTTTCAAAATATTAACTGAAACCGGTTCCGGATGCTGACCGCGAAGAATACGCAGAATATTGAACTGTGCATTAGTTATATTGTGGTTTTCAAATAATTTTTTCTGAAAAGAACTCAACCAGCCGTGAGTAAAAAGTAAATTCACGGCGAGTTTTTGATATTCAGACTTAAACGATT
This sequence comes from uncultured Melioribacteraceae bacterium, assembly GCA_964469115.1. Taxonomy (GTDB): domain Bacteria; phylum Bacteroidota; class Ignavibacteria; order Ignavibacteriales; family Melioribacteraceae. The sequence goes on along the minus strand of CAYXXW010000196.1, from coordinate 915 downwards.
TTTGCTTTATTTCGTCTTCAATTTTCATTATCATTTCTATTTTTTCATTAATTGAAGCTTACCAATGACTTCAACATCTTCGCCAACAACTAATCCACCGGTTTCTAAAGCTTTGCTCCACTTTAAGTTGTAATCAAATCTATTTATTTCACCTACTAAATTAAAACCAGCTTTTGTGTTTCCCCAAGGATCTACGACGGTTCCGTTAAGTTCAACCTCAAGCTCAACTTCTTTTGTCACGTCTCTTATTGTTAAGTCGCCTACCATTGTGTATTCGTTGCCATCAACTTTATTAAAAGACTTACTAACAAATTTTAATTGAGGGTATTCTTCTGCATTAAAAAAGTCATCTGATCTTAAATGTTCGTCTCTTTTTTCATTATCAGTATCTATACTTGAAATTTCTGCAGTGAATTCAATTTTAGCATTTTCCCAATTGTCACCATCGGTTGTAATTGAGCCGTCAAAATTTTTAAAATTTCCCTCAACATCTGTAATAACTAAGTGGGATACACTAAATCCGATTTTACTGTGGGCTTTATCAAATTCCCAGTTTGTTTGTGCAAATGTTAAAGTAGCTGCTGTAAATAATAGTGCTAGTGCTAATTTTAAGGTCTTCATATTGTTCTCCTTTTATTGATTAAGATAATTTATCTTATTTTATAAACTTAATATACGTTATAACATTTAATGTTGCAACACCTATTATTAATTTTGTCAATTATTTTACATTTAAAATTTATTAAGGATTTTAAAGAGTGTGGACAAATTCGCGTTATCAATAGCCTAATTACGAATTATAAGATAACGGGAATTGTTAAAGTTTTAATCGTGGCAAGAACATGATAAGGTTTCTGATTTAGCTTTCTCAAATGCTTCTTTTCCCTCTTTGAAAGCAAAATATGCAATTCCTAA
>CAYXXW010000195.1:0-5880 GCA_964469115.1 uncultured Melioribacteraceae bacterium | reverse complement strand
TTTCGCCGGACTTGTTGTGCCATTAGGCGATTTTGGAACACTCGGATTTAGTTTTACATCCTTGTCAATGGATGATATGAAAGTAAGGACAGTTGAAAAACCTAACGGTACAGGTGAATTTTTTAGTGCTGGGGATATTGCTTTTGGATTAGCATATGCGAGGAAATTATCAGAAAGATTTTCTATTGGATTTACTGTTAAATATATTGAACAGAATATCTGGCATATGAAAGCCAATGCTTTTGCTTTTGATGCGGGGACAATATTTAAAACTGATTTATTTGGAGGAATGATCATAGGAGCATCAATGTCTAACTTTGGAACCCCAATGAAACTTGATGGTAGAGATACTAGATATTTTATAAGAATTGACGAATCAAAGGAGGGATCAAGCGAAAGTATACCTTCAAATATTGAACTAGATGAATGGGAGTTACCTCTTACTTTCCAAATAGGAGTATCTACAAATTTAGTTGAAAATAATACTTATAAACTGAAAATTGCTGCTGACGCGATAGTTCCAAATAATGATTATCAAAGTATGAATATTGGAACTGAAATTTCGGTTTTAGATTATATAAAGATTCGTGGTGGTTATAATTCCTTATTTTTAGACGATGCAGAAGGAGGTTTATCTTTTGGAATTGGAGTAAATTCCAAGATGTTATTAAGCGTCGCCACAGTTAATTTTGATTATGCTTTTAGAGATTTTGGTAGATTGAATAACATACATACATTTTCTCTTGGAATAAAATTTTAATTTCCATGATTCAATTCTAAATCGATAACAACTATTAAATGAAAAATTATTCAAAAATAATTATTGTTTTTTTACTTGTTTATTGTCAGTTAAATGCTCAATCATTATTTGCAGAAAATAATAAGTCGCTAAATACATATACAGTTCTTGCTAAAGTTGATACTATTGAAATTACTGCAGAAGAATTTTTTTATAGTTATGAATTTGGTCCAGTATTTCCTAAAAGACAAAAAAAATCAAAGGAAATTCACTTAGATTACATGATTAATGAGAAGCTACTCGCATTAGAAGGATATGATAAGGAAGTTTTTGATAATGAAGATATTGTAAATGTATACTCTGATATTAGTGCAGATTTAGCAACAGAAGAACTATTTAGAGACGAAATACTGAGTCAGATAGTTATTGGCGACGAAGAAATTAATAATGGTGTAATAAAGAAAAGCATTGAATTAGAAATCAGGTGGATATATTCATCTAACGAAAATAAAATTATTAAAGATGCCAAAATTTTAGAAGATCCAACATTGTTCGACTCACTATTTAATGATCAATTAAATGATAGCTTGTTTGCTGATGAAAGAAAAATGAATATCTCCATGTTCAATTTAAATAAAAGAAATCCTATACTAGCTAATATTATCGATACAATGGAAGTAGGAAATATTTCCGGTCCAATTTACACATCAGAAGGATGGTATATTATTAAGTATGAAAATAAAATCATAAACGCTTTAATAACAGAATCAGAACGAAATAAGTTAAGAAAAGAAGTTCAAATATCTATTACTAAAACTAAAATGGATTCTATCTCTGATAGTTATGTTGATAGTATTTTGTTTGAAAATCATCCAATAATTAAAAGAGATGCTTTCAATATTCTGAGATCATATTTAGGTAAATATGTTTTAACAATTGGAAAGTATAATGAGTGGGACCTAGATCAAAAAATGGAAGTAGCATTAAACAATTTAGGAATTTCAAAAAACGATAAGTATCCTGGGATTGTTCTTATCGAATCTATTGATAATAACTTTACTTTGGATGATTTTTTGTTCTGGTATAATAATCGCCACTTATATATTAAATTTTCTAAAAATGATCTGCCTGATTTTTCAAAATCATTAGAAAATCTAGTCTGGCTGATGCTCCGTGATAGACTTCTGACACAAAAAGCAAAAGAGAAAAATTATTTTGAGAATGAACGTGTAAAGAGACAGAGCAATTGGTGGAAAGATAAAATTGCTTACTCAGCAATGAGAAATGCATATAGTAATTCTATAAGTCTAGATTTTAATGAAATTGTTACTCAGAATAGTAATGAGGAATCAAAATCTGAAAAAATAAATATGGAGCTATCAAAGAAAATATTTTATAAAGTACTCGAACTTAAAAATAAATATCATGTAAATATTAATAGTGAAGTACTGGATGAAATAAATGTTAGTTCAGAAGAAGACAAAAAAGCAATTAATTTTTATCCTATCAAAAAAGGAGGTTTGATTCCACGACCCGCATATCCTGCCATTGATAGTGAGTGGTCAAGTTGGCAATAGATGATTATGAATAAACTATTTTTTTATATCGGGATTGTTTTGATTAGTATTTTATGTGCTTTTTGTACTAATGATAAAATTAGCGATAATACATTGGTATATTGGTCATCAAACAATAGCTACGAAATATTATTTGCAAAAAAAATCACTGAAGACTGGAATGCTAATAATGATATTTATAATGTAACCTTCCAACCAGTTCCTGAAGGTCAATCTAGTGAAGAAGTAATACTTGCAGCTGTTGTGGGCAGTACCACTCCGGATTTCTATTCAAATATGTGGCAGGGTGATGTTGAAGCTTATGCAGAAGCTGGAGTACTTATTCCTTTAGATACATTAGATGGCTTTATTGAATTTATCTACGAGCGATGCGATTCGATTGTAATCGAGGAAATAAAATCATCAGATGGTCACATCTATCAAATCCCTTGGAAAATAAATCCCATAATGCTGATTTATAATGAGCAAATATTAAAAAACTTGGGATTAGTAAACCCTCCAGTTACATATACTGATTATTTCAAAGCTTCAAAAAAATTTCAGACTGATGCTGATGGTGATGGATATGTTGATAGATGGTTTGGCTATGCTGAAGTTCAAGTTACGTGGTGGCAGAGATTCTTTGATTTTTACCCACTTTATCTCGCTGCTTCCGGCGGAGCACCTTTGGTAAAGGATGGGAAAGCAAATTTTAATAATGAATCTGCTGTAAAGGTCTTTACCTTTTTAAGAACTTTATATGAAAATAATTATTTTTCAACAGAGAGACTTTCCGCGAGGCAAGACGTATTTCTTGCGAGTGTAATTGCCACACGGTTCACTGGCCCTTGGGAAATTATGCACGCTGATAATTTTAAGCCTGAAGGGTTCAAATATAATTTTGCTCCCATTCCAATTCCAGATGATCATGAAGGTCCAGTTTACACTTATGGTGATCCGAAAAACATTATTATTTTTAACACATGTTCAAACCCTGAAAAAGCATGGGAATTCTTGAAAACAATGTTGAATGCTGAAGCAGAATTAGAATTGCTTAAAACTACGAATCAATTGCCCCGGAGAAAAGACCTATTAACTAATCCAGTTTTCATAGAGTACTTTCAAAATAATCCCAAGATGAAAACATTTGCTGAGCAGGCAAAATATGTTAAAGGTACCGACGCCTCTCCGGTCTTAAAGGAAGTATTTGACTTAATTTCGCAAGAATATGAAGCATGCGTAGTATATGGCATAAAAACACCTGAACAAGCGATAAAAGACGCAGCTGATGCAGTCGATTTACTATTCCTAAAATAGAACAATGAAAATCAATAAAAGTAAAATATTGCCATATCTAATTGTTTCGCCTTATTTATTTCACTTTTTTCTGTTTGTTGCATTTCCGGTAATTTTCTCCATTGTTTTAACTTTTCACAAATGGAATATTATATCACCAATGGAGTATACTGGCTTAAACAACTACGTAAGATTATTTAGTGATAAAATTTTCTTAAAATCTATCTTAAACACTCTAATATTTCTGGTCATTCATATTCCTCTACAAATTATCATTGCACTGTTTTTAGCGGAAGTGTTAAATCAAAATATCAAATTCCGAGGTTTCTTCAGAGCAGCATTTTTTTTACCAGTTGTGGTTTCAGGAGTAGTTGTTACGATTCTTTGGCAACAATTGTATGGTTTCGATGCCGGACTGCTTAATAGGCTGCTTATAAGTATAGGATTGCCCAAAATTGGTTGGTTAACAGACCCAAATGTTGCAATGGCATCAATTGCTGTTATGGCAACATGGAAGAATGTTGGACTATATATCATTTTATTCTTAGTTGGTCTACAAACAGTACCACCTCATTATTATGAAGCAGCTGATTTAGAAGGCGCTTCTCGCGCTCAAAAGTTTTTCAAAATAACACTACCTATGATAAATCCAACAATATTTATGGTAGTGCTATTATCTACTGTCGGAGGATTTTCTTTGTTCATAGAACCTTATGTTATGACTGGTGGTGGTCCGCTTAATAGCACAATATCTGCTGTGCTTTACATTTACAAACAAGGATTTTTCTATTATCACATGGGTTATGCAGCAACCCTAGGACTATTTTTCGCAGCAATAATTATGGGAGTTGTGGTACTGCAAAAGAGATTCATTGAGAGAGATAAATGATAAATTACAAAAAAATATTATTCTATTTTTTCTTAATTCTGGCAGCAGTAATTTTTGTATACCCATTTTATTGGATGATTGTTGCTTCGCTTGCTCCAGAAAATGAAATTGGCAGTTTAACACTTATTCCATCTTACTTTTCCTTAACTAGTTATACTCAAGTTATAGATAAAATCCCTATAGGAAAATCCTTTATCAATAGCTTGATAGTAGCATCATCAGTAACACTTGGTGTGTTAGTATTTGGTTCTATGATTGGCTATGCTTTAGCAAGAATGGAATTTAAAGGAAGGAACCTCATTTTTTTTATAATTGTTTTTACGATGACCTTACCATTCCAAATTACTCTGATCCCTCAATATTTAATCATGGTTAAATTTGGTTGGGTGGACACATATTTGGCATTAATTGTTCCTTACTTAATAAATACACTAAGTATAATAATGTTTAGACAGTATTTTCAAACCTTACCCCAAAGTCTAATAGATGCTGCTAAGTTAGATGGGTGCGGGGAAATGCAGATTATATTTAGGATCCTTTGGCCAAATTCTATACCGGCTTTAGTAACAATAGGTATAATAACTTTTATGGCATCATGGAATGAAGTTTTATGGCCATTGATTGTAATAAGAGACGAGAGTTTAATGACAATGCCCCAGCTTGTTACATTGTTTGCTGTTGGGGGAAGAGCTGAATCTCAACTTGGTGTTAAGCTATCTTCGGCAATAATGTTAGCATTGCCAATTATTATAGCTTACTTATTTTTTCAAAAATATTTCATTCAAAGTATGGCTTCAACAGGAATTAAGGAGTAAAAAATTTAGGTAAAATGATTAAAAAGTTGAGAACTAATTGACTTACTTTGTGCAGAAAAAATAACTATTTGATGGAAATTAAAATGAACAAAAAAGAGATTCAAAATAAAATAGCATTTATAGGTGATTATTTACCACGTAAATGTGGCATTGCAACTTTTACATCTGATATTTTTACCAATATAGCAGAACAATATCCTAAGAATAATTGTTTTGTAATTTCGGTTAATGACATTAAAGAAGGTTATAATTATCCTAAAGAAGTAAAATTTGAAATTGAAGAACAGGAACTTGCTTCATATCAGCGAGCTGCAGATTTCCTTGATTTTAATAATGTTGAAATTGTCTCACTCCAACATGAGTTCGGAATTTATGGCGGTCAGTCGGGAAGTCATATTCTTGCACTTTTACGAGATTTACATGTTCCGGTTGTAACTACATTTCACACAATACTTGAAAAACCATCCTCCGGTCAATTCTTAGTTATGAAGGAGCTTATAAAACTTTCAGCTCGTCTGATTTCTATGACGGAGAAAGGTAAAACTTTTCTTAATGAAATTTATAAAGCACCAATTGAAAAAATTG
>CAYXXW010000194.1:0-5880 GCA_964469115.1 uncultured Melioribacteraceae bacterium | reverse complement strand
TTTTTGAAATAGTTCTGTTTCTATCTTTTTCTTTAAATCACTCATATTACAGCTAATTTATTTTTACCTAAATTATAAATGGTCATTCTGAATTGAGACGTCTTTTGTCGAAATGAATAATCTCTTAAAATAAATAGTCAGAGATATTTCAGCCGTAAGTATCACTTCTTATATATGACAAATATTTAAATTTCTTATCAAGAAATTAAAGGTTATTTTCTTCTTTAACTTTTTCCAATAACCCAGCACAGGCATCTTCTAAAATATCAAGTACTAACTCAAATCCTTCAGGACCGCTATAGTAAGGGTCAGGTACTTCTGTGTGCTTACTATTTTTCGTAAAGTCGGTCATCTTAAATATTTTGTTTACATACTTTTTATCGTGGTCAAATGAAAGCAAATCTTTGTAGTTACTATCGTCCATGGCTATTATGTAATCAAAATTTTCAAAATCGATTTCTCTAAATCTTCGTGCAATGCTTGTTAATCTGTAACCCCGACCAATCGCATGTCTTTTCATTCTCGCATCCGCCGGTTCTCCTTCATGATATGCAATTGTTCCGGCAGAATCGCATTCAATTTTATTGCCTAATCCAGCTCGTTTTACTAATTTATTCATAACAGCTTCCCCGCTCGGAGACCTGCAGATATTTCCCATACAGACAAAAAGTATTTTTAGCACTAATTTTCCTTATTTCAATTTAAGAGTATTTATTTTATTTTCTTAAACAAAAATATCAAATTTAAGACTATTTTGTTTAATTAAACTAATTTAAGTTATGGCAAAAACATATTACGAACCGATGCACACAGCTGAGCACATTCTAAATCAAACAATGCTCCAGCTTCATACCGGGGAAAGATCATTTACAACTCATATTGAAAGGAAAAAATCTAAAGTAGATTATAATTTCCATAGGGATCTATCTGAAGAAGAAAAAAGTAGCATCGAAAAAATAGTTAATGATGTCATTTCGCAAAATTTAGATGTAACTGAAAAATATATTCATATTAATGAAGCGAAAGAAATCTTTAATCTAGAAAAACTACCAGAAGATGCTGGCGATGATATTCGGATTATTCAAGTGGGTGATTATGATTCTTGTCCATGTATTGGCCAGCATGTAAATAATACAAATGAAATTGGTGAATTTAAAATTGTCTCCTCTAGTTTTAATGAAGGTGTACTTCGAATCAGATTTAAACTTTTGCCAAGGGAATAGAATTGCATGATTGTCATTCCGACCTGCTTGCAGTAGGCAAGTATGTTTCAAGCTGGAATCTAGTAAACTAATATGAATTCAAATGAAAATATTTTGTATACTAAAATTTTTCGTCATGCTGAATCCCCAATCAAGTTGAGGACAAGATTATTTCAGCATCTTTTAACAAATTACAAATTTGATTCTGAATCAAGCCTGCCTGTCGGCAGACAGGTTCAGAATGACATTCTACTTTGAACAAAACATAAAATAAACATGAAAACAATCATCATAATTTTAATAGTTTTACTTTCAGTTGCTTGTACAAAACAAGTAAATGAAGTAAACAAAGAAAAATCTATTTCTGTATTTGATAGTCTTAAAGCTGAAAAATATGGTGCTGATGAATACGGTATGAAAACTTACGTGATGGCTTTCCTTAAAAGAGGTCCAAATGGAGATTTGGATTCAATAAAAAGAGCTGAACTGCAGACAGCGCATTTAAAAATATTAGCAGAATGGCAGAAGAAGGTAAACTGGTTTTAGCAGGACCTTTTTATGGTGATATAAGAGGAATTTATATTTTTGATGTTGATACCATTGAAGAAGCCAAGGAATTAACTGAAACCGATCCGGCAATAAAAGCTGGTAGTTTAGAAATGGAATTAATTAAGTGGTATGGTACTGCTGCATTAATGGAAGTCAATAAAATTTCTAGAACCTTAACAAAAAAAACAATAAGTGGAGAATAGTGGATTTAATAATATCAAATACCATTTACTCTGATAATTTTAATATTTATTAAAAACTTGTGCTATATCCCTCGACTCCGCTCGGGATGAATTATTTACTATCTCTAAATTCTTCATTTCGATAAGAATACCTTTCACACTGAGCGAAGTCGAAGTGTGAGTAAAACAAAATAACTAAAATGCCAAAACAAATAATTCATTACATAATAATTGCTAGTATGATTAGCTTTTTAATTTCCTGTTCATCATCAAGAAAATTTTCTGAATATGAAAATGTAACCGGAGAATTAATTGAATCTGGTATTGCTAGCTGGTATGGTCCAAAATTTCATGGCAAGAAAACTGCAAACGGTGAAAGATTTGACCAAAATGAACTTACTGCTGCCCATAGAACCTTGCCATTTAATAGCATTATAAAGGTTGTAAATTCGGATAATGGCAGTTCTGTTATTGTTAAGATCAATGATCGGGGTCCTTTTGCAAAAAATAGAATAATCGATCTTTCTAAAAAAGCCGCTGAAGAAATTGATATTATTCGAAAAGGAACGGGTCACGTTAAGTTAATTCTTCTAAGTAGCAACTCAAAACTACCAACAAATATTAAAGTTGCCCACTACACAGTCCAAATTGGATCATTCGCCAATATACAAGATGCAGTTAAATTTAGTGCCAATATAAATGACTCAAGAATTGTTGAAGCAAATATTAACAGAAAAGTATTCTATAGAATTTATGTTGGATTATTTGAAGAAGAATCTGAAGCTGAAACTTTAAGGAATTATCTTATAACTAAAGGATATGATGGATTTGTTAAGCATGTAGAAAATTAAAAAAAACCGATATTTTTAAACACGCTAAATTATGTTAAAGTAAAACTTTTTACTTAATCGATTCATAAACAAGTCAGGGATGATATAATTTTTCATCATACTTTTTCTTCGCTCAGCATGAAATTATTATAACTAATTACTCCTTGCTTCTAATTTTTCCACTTTTATCTTCTCAAGATTATCAACAAAATCAGTTTTTGATGAATAACATGAATGCGAATCACCATCAGAGGAACAATGACCACCGCCGCAGCAGCCCGCATTTTGTCGCTTTTTATACTGACTAAAATGTAAGCTTCCCGCAAAAATTAAAATTGCTAGGAACATAAATCCAATTGCAAATAAAATCTGTGTCATTTTTAATCCCTTTCTAAAACAAACTCTTTAAATTGTGGTGTCATTTTTTCAATAAAAGTATTACTATCTCTTACAATCATAAAAATTGGAAGTTCCTTTTTTAGCGCAAAACTATATCCTTCTAAAGGACCCATAATATTTATAGCAGTAGCAAGTGCATCAGCTGTTCTGCAGTTTTTATGTAAGACTGTAACAGATGCCAAACTATGTGTAATCGGTTTTCCAATTCTTGGATCTATTAAATGAGAATACCTTGCACCATTTTCTTCTTTATAATTTTGGTAATCCCCTGATGTTGCAACGCTTATATTTGTTACTGCAATAACTTTTTGAAGATCTCTATTTTCAGGTGACGAAATTCCAATTTTCCAATTTTCCCCTTTATCATTTATACCGCTGGTTCTAACTTCACCGCCAATTTCAACCATATAATTTGCAAATCCAGCATCTTCAATTAAATGACCAACTTGATCTACACCAAAACCTTTAGCAATACTAGAAAGATCCAAATAAAGATCTGGAATTGTTTTTCTAATACTCGAATTATCCAAATTCACTTCAATTTTTTCAACACCAATTAATTTCTTAACTTCTTCAATTTCTTCATCCTCAGGTATGCCAACTGAATATTCTTCTGGTCCAAATCCCCATAAGTTTACAAGTGGACCAATCGAAACATCGTAGGCATTATTTGATTCTACACATAATTCTTTTGCCTCATGAACAATTAAGGCAAAATCCTTTGAAACTCTAAACCATGAAGTATCTTGTAGCCTATTAAATTTTGAAATCTCTGAAATAGAAATGTAGGTTGACATTTGTTTGTTAACTTCTACCAGCAAGCTATCAACAAAAATGTGAATATTAGAATTTACAAATTTCTCAGGAGCATCAACAATAGAGACAGAATAAGTAGTACCCATTGTTGTTCCGCTAAATGAATACTTTTCAAGTTTAGTATGCTCTTCGGAACATGCAGTGTAAAGTAATAAAGCAAAAAGTAATGCTAAAAAAACATTCCGACTTTTAAGTGATAACATAAACTTTTATTTACTTTTTGCTCCATTTCCAATTTTCATAATAATCCAAATTGGCAATTTTGTTCATTTCTTCTAGTTCGGAAGATTTTTTCATGAGATGAGCACGTGTAATATCGCCAGCAGATAAAATACCAATATACTTGCCATCCTTTTCAATAAGTAAGTGTCTCAATCTTCTTCCTAAACATTTATCCATCAGCTGATACAGAGAATCTGTATGAGGCGAACTAACCAAGTTGGTGGTCATAACCTCTTTTATTTTGGATTTTTTAGAATAAAAACCTTCAGTAACAACGTTTTTCATCAAATCACGCTCTGTCCATATTCCATTAATTTCATCATTTTCGGTTATAAGTATAGCTCCAATTCTGTTTTCTAACATAACTTTTAAAGCATCTGCGACAGTTGCTTCAATATCAACAGAAATAATTTTCCCACCTTTGTTATTTAATATTTCACCAGCATTTAACATCTTGAACTCCTTAAAATAGAATATGAATGATGAGAATTATTTAATCAGTCTAATTGTAATTGGGTATCTGTAAGCTTTTCCATCATAAGCGTTTATTGCTCCAATAATAGTCATTATTAAAGCAAAAATCCCCAGAATAATCAATATAGGAATTCCAATAACAACAAATATTAATATGATTGAAATCAAAACATAGATAGTAATACTTATCTGAAAATTAAGAGCTTCTTTACCCTGATCATTAACAAAAGGAAGTTCTTCTTTTTTCAGTATCCATATAAGAAGAGGACCGATTATATTTCCAAATGGAAACACAAATCCTGCAACTGCTGAAATATGAGCTATCATTGCCCAAGTTCTCTCATCTTTCGAAAAGTTTAATGGTTTCTGAGCTTCTTGATTAAGATCATTATTAATATTTTCATCCATTGTAACCCCCAAATAGTTGTTAGTAATTTACAAAACTATTGTATTAACCGCCAAAATCATCCAATGCAATATTTTCACTTTCAACACCAAGATTTTCTAACATTTGAATACAAGCATTGTTCATCATTGGTGGACCACACATATAATATTCACAATCTTCTGGGGCAGCATGATCTTTTAAATAATTATCATATACAACTTGATGAATAAATCCCGTGTAACCATCCCAATTATCTTCAGGCAATGGATCTGAAAGGGCTAAGTGCCATTTAAAATTGTCATGGTTCTTTGCTAGTTCATCAAATTCATCATCGTAAAAAGATTCTCTTTTACTTCTGGCACCATACCAAAAAGAAATTTTTCTTTTTGAGTTAAGACGTTTTAACTGATCAAAAATGTGTGAACGCATGGGAGCCATACCGGCACCGCCGCCTATAAAGACCATTTCATTATCGGTATCTTTAGCGAAGAACTCACCATAAGGTCCTGAAATTGTAACCTTATCACCCGGCTTAAGATTAAAAATGTAAGATGACATTTCTCCTGGAGGAACATCGGGCATGTTTGGTGGAGGAGACGCAATTCTTACATTAAGCATAATTATTCCTTTTTCTTCAGGATAACTAGCCATTGAGTAAGCTCTTAATACATCTTTCTCTACCTTGGAGACGAATCTCCACATATTGAATTTGTCCCAATCCCCCTTGTATTCATCTTCAATAATGAAATCCTTATAATTTATTACATGAGGAGGTGCTTCAATTTGAATATATCCGCCAGCTCTAAAATCTACACTCT
>CAYXXW010000193.1:4004-5885 GCA_964469115.1 uncultured Melioribacteraceae bacterium | reverse complement strand
TATGCAAAAAACCAAGTCCAATTGAAATTGGCAAATCCAACTTAGTTGATTTTAAATTGTAACCGAGATTAAATCCATAGCTGTTAAAAGTAACATCATTTTCATTATTATAATTTTGAAGCCAAATAGTTTTCTGTGGCATAAAAGAAACAGAAGCGTGGTTGTTCCTTGCGGAATGACCAAGTATAGCCGGGTTGAAATAAAATCCTAAAACATCATCATTAGGAATTGAAACTCCAATTTGTCCTGCGCCCAATAAAAGAGGTGATTGTTGAATTGTGGTAAATGGCATAACGCCTTCACCTTGAGCAAAAAGTTTTAATGTGCTTAAAAAGAGAAAAATCAAAAATAAATTAGCATTCATTTTCACTGTTATAACTCCATATTTTATTAACAGAAATTAAGAGTTTATTATACATTTACCGAATATAATGAAAGGTCAAAAATATCTGCATAATTTTATTAAGTAATTTTTATATTGCAGTCATTCTGAAATACACTTTTGAGAAATATCATTATTAAAATTTTTAGAAATATTCTTGTATTATATTTAATCACTTCTGCCAATATAAGTTTAGCACAAAAAATTACGTTTCCCTCTATTTTTCTTACTGAAGTCCCAAATACAGTTTCCATATCTGAGATTCCTAATTCAATTGATACTGTTAATTTGATTGTTAAAAAAGGAAAGTGGCAAGAAACTTTTTATTCACTTGTAGAAAATAATGAAGCTAAGATAAATGTTCAGTTAAAGGAGAGTGGTAAATATTCTTTTCTCTTATATGAAGGAAAGTTTGAAACAAAGAAGAAAACTGTTTATCCCGGTTGGTTAAGTATTTTACCGCCTCTCTTGGCAATTCTCTTAGCCTTGCTGATTAGGCAAGTACTGGTTGCACTTTTTTCCGGAATTTATCTAGGTTTACTTTTTATTTATGATTTTCAACCTATTACCGCTTTACTAAGAGTAGCTGATACAAACTTATTCAATGCCCTTATTGATCCGGACCATATTTACATAATTTTGTTCACTTTGTTGATTGGTGGTGTAGTTGGAGTTATCGCCAAGAACGGCGGAACATTCGGACTTGCAAATCAAATTACCAAATTTGCGAAAACTTCTCGTTCCGGAATGATCTCAAGCTGGCTCATGGGTCTCGTAATATTTTTTGATGATTACGCAAACTCCTTGATAATTGGCAATATGATGCGACCGATTACAGATAAACTGAAAGTTTCTCGAGAAAAGCTTGCTTACATTGTCGATTCAACTGCAGCACCAATTGCCAGCTTGGTAATCATTAGTACTTGGATTGGTTACGAACTTGGACTTATTGGAGATGGATTGAATGCGATTGGCTCTGACATGAATCCTTATGAAGTATTTTTAAAGACTTTACCTTATCGATTTTATCCAATAGCTGCTCTCTTTTTTGTTTTCATGACTTCATTTCTCGAGCGAGATTTTGGACCAATGTATAAAGCTGAGGTAAAAGCACGAACTTCTGAATTTACCGAAACTGAATCAAACGGCTCAAAAGAAAAGACTTTAAAAACAAATAAATATGTTAAAAAGAGTAGATGGTACAATGGAGCAATTCCTATTTTGGTAATTTTGTTAGGAACAGTTGGCGGACTTATTTTCACCGGAATTAAATCATTAGAAACTGCAGGCGTTACAAACTATGGGGTTGCTGAAATAATTCGTGAATCAGATTCTTATAAAGCATTATTGTGGGCAAGTTTGTTGGCCGGAATTACTGCAATTTTTTTAACTGTATCGCAGAAGATTAAAAGCTTAGAAGATACAATCAAATCCTGGCATAGCGGTGTTCAGTCAATGATGATAGCTTGTATTATCTTGGTTATGGCTTGGGGAATCAG
>CAYXXW010000193.1:0-3904 GCA_964469115.1 uncultured Melioribacteraceae bacterium | reverse complement strand
TTGGGTGATATTCCTACTGCTTTTGGATTTAGTCCATATATTTCGATAATACTTATCTTTAGCACACTTACTGGAATTTTATTTTTGGTTGGAAAGAAGGTAGATGGTTGAGACTGATTATAATGTGCGCGAAAATTTTAATTTCTTAAAACCTCGGAGGTTTGACTAAGTATCTGAATTTCTATAAAAATCTACAATAAGCTTAGCTTTAGATTTACCAACAACTTTAGCTAACTCTTCTTCTGTTGCGATTCTAATTTCATTAATACTATTAAAGTTTTGAAGTAATTTCTCAGCAATTTTTTGTCCAATTCCTTTTATCTCGGTAAGCTCAGTTTGCAGAGTTCTGCCGTCTCTCCGTTTACGGTGAAAATTTATAGCAAATCGATGTGCCTCATCCCTTAAATTTTGCAAAAGTTTTAGACTTGATGAAGTTTTAGGAATTGTTTGAGCTTCGGATATTCCTGGAAAGAAAATTTCTTCAAGTCTTTTAGCTAAACCGATTATTTGATATTTTTTAAATCCCAAATTATTCAATATTTCAACTGCACTAGAGAGCTGTCCTTTACCACCATCAACCATAATTAAATCGGGGAGTGGTTCATTTTCTTCTTTTAACCTTGTATATCTTCGCTCAATTACTTCCTGCATGCTTGCAAAATCATCGGGACCTTCAACACTTTTAATAATATATTTTCTGTACAGAGATTTTTTAGGTTTACCATCAACAAAAACAACCATACTTGCAACGGTATCTGTCCCTTGTAAATTTGAGATATCAAAACATTCAATTTTTCTGGGGAGGGAAGTCAACCTTAAATCTCTTTTGAGTGATGATAATACATAAGGTAAATTTCCATCTTTTTTCATTTTCTGAAGCTGAATATCCTTTAATTGGAGTATCGCATTCTGCTTACACATGTGCAATAGAGATTTCGCTTCACTCTGAATTTTGGGGATTACAAACTTTACTTTTCTTTCGGCTTTTGAATTCAGCCATGCTAACAAAATCTCATCATCAAATGGTAGTTGTTCAAGAATAATATTTTTAGGAATTTCTACATATTCAGCATAGTAAAAATTTAACGCAGCACTATAAATTTTAGAAAGATCTTCATCAATTTCAGCGTTTAATTTTAATTGTCTTTTCCCGACCAATCTTCCATTTCTAATATTAAGAATAGTACATGCAACATCTTTGGCTTCTACTGCTACGCTAAAAATATCTTTATCTTCAAAGTCATTTGTAACAATTTTTTGTTTTTCTGAATAAACTTTTAACTGCTCAATTCTATCCCGTATCTCACCGGCTTTTTCAAAATTTAGATCTTTACTTGCTTGAAGCATATCTTCTTTTAGTTCTTCAATTAGGAGATTTGATTTTCCCCTCAAAACCTTTACAACTTGATTTACCATTTCTCCATAGTCTCTTTCAGAAACCAATCCTTCGCATGGTCCATCACATTTTTTAATATGGTAGTCTAAACAAACTTTTATTTTCTTCTGTCGAATTACTTCATCGTCAATAAAATAAGTACAGCTCCTTATCTTAAAAATTTTGTTGATCATTCTTAGTGAAGCTTTCATACTTTTTACATCAGTGTAAGGTCCAAAATATTTTGATCCATCTTGCATAACATCACGTGTTGGATAGATTTGAGGATATGGTTCTTTTGTAACTTTTATGTATGGATATGACTTATCGTCTTTTAAATTTATGTTGTATCGCGGCTTATGTTTTTTTATCAGATTATTTTCAAGTACAAGGGCTTCAATTTCATTCGCTGTTGCTATAATATCAAAGTCAACCACTTTTTGAACTAGTACTTCTGTCTTGGGCGAGTCAAGTTTTGAGCGGAAATAAGATTGGACTCTACTTCTTAAGTTTTTTGCCTTACCAATGTAGATAATTTTCTTATCTTTATTTAGGAATTGGTAAATACCCGGAAGTGTAGGGATAGCATTTATTTTTGATCTTAAATCTTTATCCATAAGAGTGAATTTATACAAAAATGCGAAAACCAAAAAGAAATATTTAGTTTTCGCATTTCAAAACTTTAGAAGCAATTATTTTTTTTCTTCGAATTGATAGTTTTTTGGTATTACTACAATACCGGTTTCGGTTACAGTGAATCGTTTTCTATCAATATCAGGATCGAATCCAATTTCTTCATGTTCAGGAACAATTACATTTTTATCAATAATTGCACGCCTTACTTTTGCATGCCTTCCAATATTACAATTATCCATAATAATAGAATCAGTGACGTAGGTATAACTATTAACACGGACATTAGGACCAACAATTGATCGTTCAACAAGTCCACCAGAAATTATTGTCCCATCAGTTATTAGAGAATTAATTGCACGTCCAACTCTTTCACCTTCATGAGATAAAGTTTTTGCCGGGGGTGACTGCTGTTGTTTAGTTCTTAAAGGCCAGTTGGAATCATAAAGATTAAATTCAGGATTTACATTGAGCAAATCCATACTTGCTTTGTAATAACTTTCAATGGTTCCAACATCTACCCAGTAAGGTTTTTCAGGTGAATTTTCGTCTTCAAATCTAAACGCTTTAACTGAATAATGTTTATCAACCATGCGGGGGATTACATGTTTACCGAAATCCAAACTTTGAACATCTTCGTCAACTAATTCCTTTATAACCTCTATTAGTACATCAACATTAAAAACATAAATTCCCATATTTACAAAAGAAAAACCGGGATTGCCTGGTATTTCAGGTGGATCTTCTGGTTTTTCTACGAATGAAAGAACATCGTAATCTTTATCAATTTCAATAATTCCAAATCTAGAAGCTTGTTCTTTAGGTACTACAATATTTGCTATTGATAAATCAGCTTTTTTCTCAATATGGTACTGAAGCATTTTCATGTAATCCATTTTATAAATATTATCACCTCCGAGAATTACACACCAAGTATAATCACGCTGCTTCATTAAATTTAAATTTTGATAGATAGCATCAGCTGTTCCCTGATACCATTGGTTACCTGTTTTTTGTTGAGGTGGGATAGAATAAATAAATTCTCCCAATTCAGGATTGAAAATATTCCAAGCTTCGTATAAATGTCGATTAAGTGAATCAGATTTATACTGAGTTAGCACATAAATTTTTCTAAATCCCGAATTGAGACAGTTTGATAAAGCAAAATCGATGATTCGATATTTCCCACCAAAAGGTACGGATGGTTTGGTTCTCATTCCAGTCAGAGGAAATAGCCGGTTACCTTCACCTCCGGCAAGTATCATTGTTAATGTTTCCCTTTGAAGCCTTGATCCAGTAAATGCCATGTCAATTCTCTTTTTATTTTACAAAATATATTTGCTATTATTGGAGTGTAGAATATGATTCAATAAATCAAAATAAAATGATGTTACTCTTTTATATTTACCTTAATTGTAAATGAAAGTCAAGAAAAATCATATAATCTTAATCTTTGTAACTCTACTTTTTTTAATTCTTGTTTCTCTTGGAATTGGATTTTTCATTTTACAAAAATATGGAATTAGCATTGAAGATGGAAGCAGAATTGTAAAGAATGGATTTTCTCTTAATCCCGCTGATGAAGAAGAGTTAGATAAATATATAAGTGAAATTCAAAAAGAAATTGATATACTGCATTATAATCTTAAAATTGATTTAGACACAAAAAAGGAAATAATTTCAGGTGATATTACTATTTCCGGCATGCCCAAAGTAAAAGCATTAGAAAAAATTATCCTCAATTTTAACGATGGCTTTGAGATTTCGGATGTAACATTAAACAAAGAAAAAACTGCCTATCTTTATGAATATGATAAAATTACGATAACCCCAATTATGGTAATTGTTGATACCTTTGAAATTAATATTAGGTATAAAGGTCAACCTGAAAGTTTA
>CAYXXW010000192.1:0-5918 GCA_964469115.1 uncultured Melioribacteraceae bacterium | reverse complement strand
TTTTTTGCTAAAATAATCATTCCCCTTTTTGCCGACACAATACATCTGAAGTTTATTGTTATCCTGAATTTCTCTCAATTCATCTTCAATTAGCTCTTCAGCTTGTCGGATAGCATTCATATTAAATCCGCCGCATAAACCTCTATCTGAAGTAACTACAACAAGTACAGCTGATTCAACTTCTCTAACACTAAAAAGCGGATTACGGGTACCGACACTTTTAAGCAAGTGGTTCAAAACCTCTGACATTTTTCTTGCATAAGGTTTTGCATTAATTATATTTTCTTGAGCACGGCGCAATCTTGCAGCGGCAACCATTTTCATTGCTTTTGTTATCTGCTGAGTGCTTTTTACTCCAACAATACGCTGCTTTATGTCTCTAAGTGTTGCCATAAAATATTAAACTATTCACTCTTTTTAAATTTCGAATGGAATTCGTTAACAATTTTATTAATTTTTTCAACAGTGTCATCGTTTAGTATTTTAGAAATCCGAATATCATCAAATATACTTTTATCATTTACATCAATATATTCTAAAAATTCTTTTTCAAATCTTTTAATATCTTTTACTTCAATATCATCCAGATAACCGTTAGCAGCAGCATAAATACTTACAACTTGCTTTTCAACGGGAGAAGGAGAATACTGCCCTTGCTTTAGTAGTTCAACTAATCTTTCACCTTTAGCTAAAGTTCTTTGGGTTGCCTGATCCAGATCTGAACCGAATTTTGCAAATGATTCAAGTTCGCGATACTGTGCAAGATCTAATTTTAATGTACCAGCAACTTTCTTCATAGCTTTAATTTGAGCATTACCTCCAACACGAGATACAGAGATACCAACATTAATTGCTGGTCTAACGCCTGCATTAAATAAGTTTGGTTCAAGATAGATCTGTCCGTCAGTAATTGAAATAACATTTGTCGGTATATAAGCAGATACGTCACCCTGCTGTGTTTCGATAATTGGAAGTGCTGTTAAACTTCCACCACCTAAATCATCACTTAATTTTGATGCTCTTTCAAGCAATCTTGAGTGAAGATAAAAAATATCACCAGGATATGCTTCACGTCCTGGAGGTCTTCTTAACAATAATGAAAGCTCTCTATAAGCAACCGCTTGTTTAGAAAGATCATCATATATTACTAAAGCATGTCTACCATTATCTCTGAAATATTCTGCCAATGTTACCCCGGAATACGGAGCAATATACTGCAATGGTGCGGGATCTGACGCTGAGGCCGAAACAACTGTTGTGTATTCCATTGCACCATGTTCTTTTAATTTATTTACAACTTGAGCAACAGTAGAAGCTTTTTGGCCAATTGCTACATATACGCAATAAACCGGATTTACACCTTCATCTTTAGCTTCTTTTGTGTGGGTAAATTTTTGATTTATTATTGCATCAATAGCAACTGCAGTTTTACCTGTTTGTCTATCACCAATAATTAATTCTCTTTGCCCTCTACCAATTGGAATCATGGCATCAACAGCAGCAATACCAGTTTGTAATGGCTCGGTAACTGGTTGTCTTGCAACTACACCTAAAGCTTTCCTTTCAATCGGCAAATATCTTTCAGATTGAATTGACCCTTTACCATCAATTGGCTCACCAAGAGGAGTAATTACACGACCTAAAAATTCTTCTCCAACAGGAATTGAAGCTACACGTTTTGTTCGTTTTACAGTATCACCTTGTTTAATAAGGGAACTGTCACCAAACAAAACACAGCCAACACTATCTTCATCAAGGTTTAAAACCATTCCGATTATTTCATGAGGAAATTCAACAAGCTCACTAGCCATAACTTGGGAAAGTCCGTAAACTCTTGCAATACCATCTCCAACAGAAAGCACAGTACCAACATCGTAAATATCTATTTCGTTGTCGAAGCCGGAAAGCTGCTTTCTTAAAATCGCAGAAACTTCATCGGGTCTAACTTGAGCCATTATTTTACCTTAAAAATTTTTGTTTGAATTAATTTCTTAAATAATCTTCTTTAAATAATTTTTTCTTTAACAATTCCAGTTGATGTTTAACAGAAGCATCTACAACCGTATCGCTAAATCTTGCCTTAAAGCCGCCAATTATATTTGAATCAATTTGGAAACTTGGAGAGATTGTTTTATTAACCATCTTCTCCAATTTGGTTTTAATCTCCTCTTTCTGCTTATCATCAAGTTCAATTGCACTAACAACATCAACATCAACTCTATTTAATTTTTGGTTGCTTAGAAATAGAAACCTTTTCGAAATTTCGAATAATAAATTTTCTCTCCCTTTTTTAACCAGGAACTGTAAAAAATTCGCTAAATCACTGCTAACCCTTGTATCAAAGAGGTCTTTTAAAACTGCACCCTTCTTCTCCGAAGAAATAACTGGATTATCCAAAAAAACTCTCAATTCTCGAGAGGCTTCTAAAGTATTTTTAATGAGAGAAATATCTTCAATAATATTATTGAGAATATCTTTCTCAACAGAAATCATCATTAAAGAATTAGCATATCTTGTAGAAATAACAAATTCACTCATGATTAGCTCTTGTGCAATTCGTTAATAAATTCATTAACAATTTTTTCTTGTTTTTCCTTATCAAGATTACTTCTAATAATTTTTTCAGCAGCTTCAACAGCAATTGCCGCAACATCACCCTTTAGGGTATTAAAAGCTTCAATATTTTTTCGTTCTATTTCCTTAGAGGCATCGTCAACAATTTTCTTAGCTTCAGACTTACTTTCTTGAATAATCTGAGTCTTTAAATTCTCGGCGTATTCTCTTCCTTGAGCAATAACTTTTTGAGCATCTTCTTCTGCTTTTGCTAAATTTTTCTTGTTAAGCTCTAATAATTCTTCAGCTTCTTTTTTAGCGGTTTCAGCTCTTTCAACCGAATCCTTAATAAAATTCTCCCTTTCACTAAGAGAATTAAGAATCGGTTTCCAAGCAACTTTCTTAAGAATAAGTAGCAATATAACGAAAGTAACAACAGTCCAAAAAATAAGACCGGGATTTACATCAAGTAAACTGCCTCCACCTCCTTCTGCAGAAAGAAGCATAATAGAAGATAAAAATGCTAGCATTTTTGTAACCTTTACGTATTAAATGGGAGAAGTAAATATACTTCTCTAAAATTTTTATTTAAGCGCTAAAAGGATGCAGACAACTAATGCAAAAAGTGAAATACCTTCGATTAATGCAGCTGCAATAATCATTGAAGTTCTAATATCACCGGCTGCTTCCGGTTGACGTCCACTAGCTTCCAGTGCTGCCGCAGCTAATTTACCAATACCTAAAGCTCCGCCAATAATGGTCATCCCAGCTCCAATACCTGCTGCTAAATAAGCAAATTCCATTTATTTCCTCCTTAAATTGAAAAGTAGTTAATGATCTTGATGTACAGCCATCCCAATAAATAAGGATGATAACATTGTAAAAATATACGCTTGAATAAGCGCGACTAAAATTTCCAGTAAATAAATAAATAATGCAAACGCTACAGAAACTGGAGCTACAAAAAATGTTTGCATAATAAATATCAAACCAATTAAAGCATAAATAACTATGTGACCTGCAGTTAAATTGGCAAATAATCTCACTGCTAAGGCAAACGGTTTAGTAAATAAGCCAAGAATCTCTACTACGAACATAATTGGCAATAGCCAACCCGGAACACCTCCGGGAATAAGTCCTTTAAAATAACCAATAGGACCATTTTTCATAATACCGCCGGCCTGCACAACAAAGAATGTCATTGCAGCTAATGCTGCCGTAATAGAAATATTACTTGTGGCAGTTGCACCATAAGGTATCAATCCAAGAAAATTGCAAGTCAGTATGAAAAAAAACACTGTAAGTAAATATGGTAAAAATTTCTCGTATCCTTTACCTATAGTTGGTCTAGCAATTTCATCTCTTACAAAAATAACAAGAAGTTCCATTGAATTAGCTAAACCTTTTGGCAAAAAGGACTTTTTGTATTGCTTACCTACAAAGTAAAAAATGAGCAATAGAATGGCAGCTGCAATCCATAGAAATACAACATGTTTAGTAATAGAAAAATCTATACCAAACAAATGAATTTCAGGCAAATAAATTTTAAAGAAAGGTTCAAAATCTAAATACTTACTATCTAAGACGTGGTGCATTATCCAATCTGCACTATTACCTTTCTGTTCAGCAGGTAATGCATTTAGACTATCAGCAACAACTTTCAATTCTTCACTGTACATTAATTACTGTCTTTTATTGGCTATTTTTAAATAAAATAGAACTTCAAAAATTAAAGAAATAAAATAAAATAAAAAGAATACTAATATAAATCCATATTCATCAATATTCAAGAATTTTATTACCAATACAATACATACCATTAGGATCATTAACCTAATTCCTAGACCACCAAGATTATAAATCATGAATGATTTTGCACCGGATTTATATGATATTTTAAACAATCTTACTGCAGCAAAAGCATTTATCAGGTTAAGAACACCCGCATAAATAGCTGAGGTTAAAAATAGTGAGGAGATAACATCTAAAAAATATAAAATAAAAAGTACGGCAAAAATAATGACATACGAATAGATAATTCTTTTTGTAAAGTCAGTCAACTTTCTTCTTTTTTTCTGTCTTAATAGTTGCTTTTATAAAATTATAAGTTCCTGCAAATCCACCAAAAAGTGTAAATATAATAGTTAGAACTGGTTCTATTTCCAACTTTCCATCCAGCCAGTTGCCTAGAAAAAACATCAACGTAATTGTTGCAGCCAGCTGAGTTCCTAATCCTAAATACGGACCAACATCTTTATAAGTTTGTGCTAAACTATTTTCACTTTTTTTGTTCAATTGGTGTTTGGCCTAATTGTGAGCCGGTTTGATTCATTGAACTCTTACCGTCAAATTTTGCACCTTCTTCTATCACTAAAACTTTAGCGATTAAATCACCTTTAATTCGTGAAGATGATTCTAGAGTCAGTTTTTCCTCAATTTTAAGTGTACCTTCAACCTTACCGCTGACAGTCATATTTTTTGCTGAGATCTGACCATTAACTTCAGAAGAAGCACCAAGTGTTAAATTTCCTTTTACGTTAACATCACCAATAACTTTTCCGTCAATTCTAACGTTACCGTTACTTGAAATTTTTCCTTCTATGTTTACACCGTCACTGAGAATACTCACATCTTCGGAATATCCGTTTTCTCGTTTTGACATATTTTTAACCCCTATCATTTAATAAAAAACTCCTTTGGATTTTCAGGCTTACCATCTTTCCAAATTTCAAAATGAAGATGCGGACCTGTTGTATTTTTACCTGAGTTGCCGCTCAGCCCAATTAATTCTCCTTGAACCACAATATCTCTCTCATTTTTAAGCAAAGATGAGCAGTGTTTATAAATTGAAATGTAACCTTCATTATGCTGCAAAATCATTTTGTAACCATCATCCAATGTAAAATCTGCAAAAACTACAAGACCTCCTCCTGCCGCAAATATTGAGGATCCTTCTTTGACAGCAAAATCAATTCCAAAATGTCCACTGCCAGGATTAAAGTCATTTATGATTAATCCTTTACTCGGCTTTATAAAATGTACTGAAGTTTGGATTTGATAATCAAAATAATTATTCCATATCTTAGAAAAAATATAAAATAAGTTGCCGCCGTAAGGCCTGTTCTCATTTTCTTCATATTTTAGACTATCGTATGGAGCTGCAGTCGAATCAAGAGAATCAGTAGTTCCTAAGATCAAGGCGTATTCCAATCTCTTATTTGTAGATGAAATTGACTCCAATTCTTTTGTTAAATAGCGCATTTTTTGTTCAAGTTCAGATGCTTTAGTGGCTTGTACCTTGAGCTCTTCATTTTCAAAATGAAACACCAAATTTTTAAGGGGTGTGATGGCTAAAATTCCAATTG
>CAYXXW010000191.1:0-5930 GCA_964469115.1 uncultured Melioribacteraceae bacterium | reverse complement strand
AACCAATCATAAATTGTATTCCACCACAATTTAGCATTTTGCGGTTTAGTAACAAAATGAGTTTCATCAGGGAAATACAATAATTTACTTTCAACTTTCATTCTCTGTAATGATGTAAATAACTCCATTGCCTGACCAAATGGAACTCTGAAATCATACGCACCATGCACAACAAGAATAGGAGTCTTAAAGTTTTGAACAAACATATGCGGTGACCATTTTTCATAAAGAGCTCTATTCTCCCAAGGTGTTCCGCCATTTTCCCATTCAGGGAACCAAAGCTCTTCTGTAGTTCCATACATACTTTCCAAATTAAAAACTCCGGCGTGAGATATTAAAGCATTAAATCTATCATTCTGACCGGCAATCCAATTTATCATGTAGCCGCCGTAAGAAGCACCAGAAGCAAAAGTGTTTTCTTTATCAATAAAACTAAAATTATTTAAGGCATAGTCGTAAGAGTTCATCAGATCAACATACGGTTTCCCACCCCAATCCTGTGATATTTCGTCTGTAAATTTTTGACCGTAACCTGTACTTCCTCTTGGATTAGGGGCAACAACCACATATCCTTGTGACGCAAACATTTGCAGATTCCAGCGGTAGTGAAAATCATCTTCCCAATGACCTTGGGGACCTCCATGAATTAAGAACATCATCGGATATTTTTTGCTTGAATCGAAGAAAGGCGGTTTTACTAAAATTGATTGTACCTTAGTTTCTTCCGCTCCCATTGCCCAAAAAGTTTCTACTTCATTCATATCAAGCTGAGAAAGTAATTCACCATTAACGTCGGTAATTTTTCTAAAGTTATATTTGTCAGTATTTATTGCAAAAATTTCATTTGGCAGAGTCGATTTTTGATTTTTAAAGTATAAAATTTTTCCATCCGCAGTAAGCTGCAATGAAGATGCAACTACTGATTCTACTAATGTTGAAACTAGTTTTGTGTTTACATCAATTGCATAAATTGAATTGTAAATTTGATTTGCTGCAGTGAAATAAATTGTTTTTGAATCTTTGGACCAAACCAATTCACCAGCAGACAGGTCATATTTACCTGACAAATCGGTTGTGCTTCCATTCAATCTGTTATAGAGCATTATCCTTTGCTTATCAGCTTCAAATCCGGCTCTTTCCATTGATGAGTAAGCAATATATTTGCCATCCGGAGAATAAATTGGCTGAGTATCATTACCTTTACTCAATGAGATTTTTTTGAAGGGAGCCGATTCATTTTCCTTTAGCCCAGATAATTTAATTATATACACATCATTATTAGTGCTTGTTGCAAGAAAGTTTGATTCATTCATAACAAAGGTAATTTCATCAGCCGTTGGTGAAAAAGAATAATCATTTGCACTACCCAAGGCCAACGGAGGAGTATCAAACTTACTATTTAAAGTTAGATCGGAATATTTATTTTTTTCAATGTCAAATAAAAATAAGTGACTAATTTTTGGTCCGCGCCAGTCATTCCAATGACGATACATCAATTCGGTAAATATTTCAGCTTTTACTTTGCTGCTGTCTCTCTCTTCATCTTTTTGTTTATTGCATTCTTGTGACTTACATTCTGGATAAACTGAAGATGAGAATAAGAGAAAAGATTCATCTATGGAAAGTTCAGCGCCGGAAACTCCCGTGTAAATGTTCGTTAATTGTTTCTTGTTATTTCCATTTAATTCGCTAACAAAAATCTGACCTTTTTTCGAATAATATACTTTTTTGCCGCCATCAAAAAATTGAGGTGATGAAGCTGATTCCACAATTCTTTTTAGCTTCGTTCCATCGCTATCTATTAAGTATATATCAGTTTGGCCTTTATTATCTTCCATATCAAATGTTGTAAGATCAAAAATAATTTTTGATGCATCGGGCGAAACATCAAAGGAACCTATTCTTTTCATATTCCAAAGATCGTTAACAGTAATTGCTCTTTTCTCTTGAGCAAAATTTACTGTTAAAAGAATAAAAATTATAAATAGTGGAATTAGTCTTTTCATTATGTTCTCTTTTTAATTTTGGATTTATTAGTTACACAAAATAATAAAATTAGATCATTTATTAAATTTGTACGGTTTCATTCTGCATAAGTTGTTCAAAAGTTTCCCGTTCTCTGATTACAGTAAATTTATCGTTATCGACCAAGACTTCTGCCGGTCTTCTGCGCGCATTATAATTTGAAGACATTACCATTCCATAAGCCCCGGCTGACATTACTGCAATCAAATCTCCGCTGTTGCATTTTTTAATCTGTCGGTTCTTGCCTAAAAAATCCCCGCTTTCACAAACCGGACCAACAATATCAGCTATAAAATCTTCTCTTTGAGAAATATTAATTGGCTGAATATGGTGATATGCTTTATAAATACTTGGTCTTAACAAATCATTCATTGCTGCATCAACAACTAAAAAGTTTTTATCTAAGTTACTTTTTGAATATAAAACTTGGCTTACCAAACAACCGCCGTTTGCTGTAAGAAAACGTCCCGGCTCAAAAAATATTTCACAATTAACTTCTTTGAATATTGGCAGAATAGAATTAGCTAATTCTATTGGGGTAAATGGCTTTTCATCAAGATACTTTATGCCCATTCCGCCGCCAATATCTATGTGGGTTAGTTTTATATTTTTTGCTTCAAGATGCTTTACAAGCTCAACTAATTTAGTGACAGCCTCAGCATACGGATCAACATTTGTGATTTGAGAACCAATATGCATATCAATTCCCAGAAGTTGAATATTATTAAGTTTGCTTGCATTCGTAAAAATATCTATGGCTGCCGTTTCATCAACACCAAATTTATTTTCTGCTAAACCAGTTGAAATGTAGGGGTGAGTTGAAGGATCGACATTAGGATTTACACGAATTGCTATTGGTGCTGTTTTATCAATTTCAGTAGCAACTTCATTAATCAGTTCAATTTCACCAATTGATTCAGTCTTAATTAAATGAATATTATTTTTCAAAGCTAATTCAATTTCATTTCTTGTTTTTCCAACTCCGGACATAATTATGTTTTGCGGATCAACGCCTGCTTTAATCGCTCTATAAAATTCACCGGCAGAATTTACATCAATACCGGCTCCAAGATCATTAAATAATTTAATAATATTTACATTGTAGTTTGCTTTACACGCATAAAATATTTTGTGATTAACATCTTTAAATGCTTTTTCAAATTCTTTGAATCGATCCAGCATAAATTTTTTGCTATAAACATAAATTGGTGTATCAACTGCCGAGCAAATATCCTCTAAATTTACATTCTCACAATAAAGCATATTGTTTTTATAGGTGAAATAATCGGATTCAAAAAGCTGCATAAAAACCTTTGTTTAATAATTATTTGAGTATTCAAAGATATAAAATTTCTAAGTTTTCGCATCATAAGATTGTTTTCATTTCTTGATTAACCATCACGATTTTGATAATTTTAAGATTCTTTTATTTATTCATATACGAGTCCAAATGAAATACCCTTATTTAGAAATTGAAAAAAAGTGGCAAGCTTTTTGGGATGAAAATAAAATCAACTCAACCAATCTCTCAGAAACTGAAAAGAAGCTTTACACATTAGTAATGTTCATTTATCCATCTGGTTCTAAAACACACATTGGTCATTGGTATAACTATGCTCCAACCGATTCTTGGGCAAGATTTAGAAAGCTAAAAGGTTACAATGTTTTTGAACCTATGGGTTACGATGCATTTGGCTTACCGGCAGAGAATTATGCAATAAAAACCGGAGTTCATCCACAGGACAGCACTTTGCAGAATATTAGTGATATTAAAGAGCAGCTTAAAACAATGGGCTGTATGTACGATTGGGATGCTGAACTGATGACCTGCGTTCCCGAATACTACAAATGGAATCAGTGGCTGTTCCTAAAGTTGTACGAAAAAGGACTAGCATATAGAAAAAATGCACCTGTAAATTGGTGCCCCTCATGCCAGACAGTTTTAGCAAATGAGCAGGTACAAAACGATGGAACTTGTGAAAGATGCGGAACAATGGTTGAGCAGAAAAACTTGACTCAATGGTTCTTTAAAATTACTGATTATGCAGAACAACTTTTAGCAGGGTTGGACACAATAGATTGGCCCGAAAAAACAAAGTTAATGCAGCGTAACTGGATTGGGAAGAGTTACGGTGCTGAAATTGAA
The DNA here is from genome assembly GCA_964469115.1 of uncultured Melioribacteraceae bacterium. Lineage (GTDB taxonomy): Bacteria > Bacteroidota > Ignavibacteria > Ignavibacteriales > Melioribacteraceae. The sequence goes on along the minus strand of CAYXXW010000191.1, from coordinate 1,759 downwards.
TTTACAATAGCTGACTCAACTGAGAAGTTCACAGTTTTTACAACAAGGCCTGACACGCTCTTTGGTGCTACTTACATGGTCCTTTCTCCTGAACATCCATTGGTTGATGAAATTACCACAAAGGAACAAAAAAGTGCTGTTGATGACTATAAGAATAAAGTTAAATCTTTATCAGAAATAGATAGAACTTCCACAGTGAAGGAAAAGACCGGAATTTTTACCGGGGCTTTTGCAATAAATCCGGGAACAGAAAAGAAAATACCAATTTGGATTGCTGATTATGTGTTGGTCACTTATGGCACCGGGGCTATAATGGCAGTGCCGGGTCAAGATGAAAGAGATTGGGAGTTTGCAGAAAAATTTGGTCTCCCAATAATTCGCACAGTTGAGCCTCCTGAAGATTTTGAAGGTAAAGCATATACAGGGGATGGACATGCAATTAATAGTGATTTACTAAACGGTTTATATATCGATGATGCAAAGAAAAAAATTATCGAATGGCTGGAATTAAAAAGTATTGGGACTGCTAAAATTAATTTTAGGTTGAGAGATTGGTTAATTTCTCGACAAAGATATTGGGGAACCCCAATACCTATTATTCATTGTCAAAAGTGTGGCGAAGTTCCGGTGCCTGAATCTGATTTACCGGTCGAGTTGCCATACGAGGTTGAATTTAAGCATGATGGTGGTTCCCCACTTGCAAGTAATTCAGATTTTGTAAATACATCTTGTCCAAAATGTAATGCGCCTGCCAAAAGGGAAGTGGACACAATGGATACTTTTGTGGATTCATCTTGGTATTATTTGCGTTACTTAAATCCAAAATCAAATGATATATTTGATAAGGATTTGGCTAATAACTGGACGCCCGTTGATACATATGTTGGCGGTGCCGAACATGCCACGATGCATTTACTTTATGCAAGATTCATTCATAAGTTTTTGAGAGATTTAGGTTTAGTAAATTCTGACGAACCCTTTAAAAGATTGATTCATCAAGGCACTATTACCAATCAAGGTGCCAAAATGTCTAAATCGAAAGATAATGTTGTGGATCCTTCAATATTTATTGACCAATATGGATCTGATGTATTTAGAATGTATTTAATGTTTATGGGTCCATATGATTTAGGAGGTGATTGGAGTGATAAAGGAATTGTTGGTGTTGATAGATTTGTGCAGAGAAGTTATACACTTTTCTCTAATTATAAAAATCACTTAAATGATTTTCCTTCAGAACAAAAATATTCAATTGCAGAACTTAGTGATACTGAAAAAGAAGTATATAGAAAAGTTAATCAGACTTTACAGAAATATGATTTTGAACTTGAGAACTTCAGATTTAACACTGCTCTTGCATCATTAATGGAATTACTAAACGAGTTAAGTAAGTCCATACAGAATTGTTCTAACAAAATAATAACTTTTGCTTTAGAAAGATTTGCGTATATGCTGGCTTCATTAGCTCCACATTTAGGTGAAGAATGTTGGCAGATATTAGGCAACAGTGAATCAATATTTAAGTTGGCACATATATATGAAGTTGATAAAGATGCGTTGGTTGTTGATGAAGTAACAATAGTTGTTCAAGTAAATGGTAAGATTAGGGCAAAGCTAAATCTGCCTAATAACAGTGAAGAGTCGTTAGTCAAAGAAAATGCATGGAAGGATGAAAACGTAAAATCTCACACTGATACCAAAACAGTTGTTAAAGAGATTTATATAAAAAATAAGATTTACAATATTGTTGTAAAATAAA
>CAYXXW010000190.1:0-5931 GCA_964469115.1 uncultured Melioribacteraceae bacterium | reverse complement strand
CGGCAGTCAGGTTCAGAATGACATTCTAACATAAAGAGAATAAAATGATAATTGAAAATCTAGTGGAGTTAATAAAACCATTAGAAAAAAGATTTGATGAAATATCAGAAGAACGTAAAGAGCTGTTAGCTGAATTTTCAAAATACATCTTTGAGAAAGCAGAAAATCTTAAAGAAGTAAACTTAACTTTTATATGTACTCATAATTCACGCAGAAGTCATATGACTCAGATTTGGGCTCAAACAGCTGCTGAGTATTATAGTATTCCTAAAATCAAATGTTTTTCGGGGGGAACAGAAGCTACTGCGTTTAATCCCAGAGCAGTAAAATCAATCAGAGATTTAGGTCTTAAAATCGAACAAAAAGATGAAACGGAAAATCCAGTTTATCTGGTATATTATTCCAATGAAAAAGAACCGCTGCAATGTTTTTCAAAAATCTATAGTAATAAATTTAATCCACATGAAAATTTTGCAGCAATAATGACATGTTCCAATGCAGATAAAAATTGTCCGGTAGTTTTCGGTGCTGAATCTAGATTCCCAATTAGATATGATGATCCTAAGGAATTTGATTGTAGTGAATTGGAGGAATTAAAATACAGCGAGCGATTTGAGCAAATTGGAGCAGAAATGTTATTTGTATTTAATAAAATATAAGATAATTTAGAACATAATGAATGAATTTATTGATGAACATAGCATAACAATTCTTGATTCTCTTCCTGAAGGGGTTTATGTTATTGACAAATCTTTTAAAATTAGATTTGTTAATAGAGCTGGGTACGAATTGACTAAAAAAACACCAGGTGATCTTCTTGGAAATGTATGTACTTCAATTTGTAAATCAGAAAGATGCGAATTAGGATGTCCTATTACTGAAGTTCTAAATACTGGTAAAAATGTAACTGACCTAGATTCTACAATTAGTGATGTCGATGGAAACCTGATACCAGTTACGATTAATGCAGCATTATTAAAAAATGAAGATAAAAATCCAATCGGCGGTATCATTAGCTTTAAGAAAAATAAAAAGTTTAATGTTGAAGATTACATAAAAGGAAATAATCAGTTTTATGGAATCATTGGAAAATCAAAACCAATGAGAGATATTTACGATCTGATAAAAGAAATATCAACAAGTTTTGCAACCGTCTTAATTGCTGGTGAAACAGGCGTAGGAAAAGAACTAATTGCTAATGCAATTTATAAAACGAGTCAACGTTCGAAAGCTAGATTTGTAAAAGTTAATTGTGCTGTTCTTCCCGATAATTTATTAGCGAGTGAATTATTTGGACATGTAAAAGGAGCTTTTACCGATGCAAGGCAAAACAGGATTGGCAGATTTGAATATGCTGATGGAGGGACAATATTTCTTGATGAAATTGCCGAATTACCAATTGATATGCAGGCTCAACTTCTTAGAGTAATTCAGGATGGTACTTTTGAGCGGCTAGGTGAAACTATAACCCGTAGAACAGATGTAAGAATTATTGCGGCTACAAACAAGAATTTAGAAGAAGAAATAAATAAAAATAAGTTTAGAGAAGACCTATATTATAGATTAAATGTTGTCCCGATAAATATTCCACCACTTAGTGAAAGATCTGATGATTTAGTCCTCTTAATAGACTTTTTTATCAAAAGGTTTTCTGAGAAGTATAACAAAAACATTTTACGTATTGATGATGAATCTTTGCAGATATTATCTCAATACAATTGGCCAGGCAATATAAGAGAATTAGAAAATTGTATTGAATATGCTTTTATCCGCTCGAAAAGAGATGATTATATTTGTTCATGTTCTCTTCCACCACATTTAAGATCTAATAAAAAATGCAATGAAAAACTTTCTATAAAAGAAATTGAAATGGACGAAAAAACATCAACATTATTGGCTCTTTTACGTCAAAACCACTGGAATAAATCTAAGGTTGCTGAAATTATTGGTGTTAATCGCAGCACAATTCACAGACGATTAAAAAAAATAAAAAATAATTAAAATTTGCACTGATGCATTTTGTTGCATCAGAGTTTAAACAAAACTTGTTTTATATCTTCACTGTTGCATTGTGTCGCTTACTTAACAATTCCCACTCCCAAAAAGTTGCTAAAATTACATTTTTTGATCAGGCATGTTTATTGTTATTATTTAGTAATGAATGAGATGCTTGGCAATCAATTTTTTTTAACTCGCAGATTTAAAGAAGCCACAACAAACTTTGAAAAGGCATTATTATTAAATCCTAATAATAATGATGTTAAGAAAAAATTGATAATCTGTTATATTCAACAAAATGAATTAACCCTTGCTTTAAAATTATTTACTGATTTAATTTCTGATAACATTGAAACGATTTTGAAAAGCGATCCTTCCAAAGATGATTGTCACTGTCAACAAATGATATACGAGATAGAAAATTCACCTACAAAACTAACTGAATCTGAAAAAAACACAATTCTTGGTATTCTCTGGCTTTATTGCGATAAACTAAAGTCTCAAAGTTATTTTGAGAATTTAGTAAGAGAAGAGCCGAGTAAGTTAATATATAAAACAATAGCCGATATTATTAATCAACCGTTTCATAATTAAATAAGGTAAAATAAAATGGAAAAGAAAGGACTAAGTAGGAAAGAATTTTTATCTAACTCTTCAAAATTTGCCGTTGGTGCAGTTGCCGGTATTGCCGGTCTAAATACGCTTGCGGGAAATAAAGTGTTCGCAAATACTAATGCCTTTGTATGGCCTTATCCTTATAAAGCAATTGATCCTGAAGTAGCTCGTATAAAAGCTCATACTTTATACTATAGCGGTAAGGATTGTAGTGCTGGTGCATTTGGGGGACTCGTAGAATGTTTAAAAGATACAGTTGGGGATCCATGGAATACTTTCCCAATAGAAATCATGTTATTTGGAAGAGGTGGTGGAGTTGGATGGGGTTCTATTTGTGGAACCTTAAATGGTGCTGCAGCTCTTGTAAGTTTGGTAACTGATAAAGCAGCATCGGCTGCATTGATTAATGAAATTTGGGGATATTCAACTACAGCTAACCTACCTTCTGATGCAGCTAATGCTGCAACTTATGAAATGATTAAATATGAAGGAGAAATGGCTCAAAACATTTCTGGTAGCCCACTTTGTCATGCTATGGTTAGCCAGTGGAATATGGTTGCAGGTACTAAAACCGGAGATGATGCAAGAAAAGAAAGATGTGCAAGGTTAACTGGTGATATTGCTGCAAAGACAGCTGAAGTATTAAATGCTCATTTTGCAAGTACATTTGAAGGCACATTTGCAGATCCTGAAGGAAATGCAACTTGTATGGCATGTCATGGAGGCAGCGGTACATATAGTAATGTTATGACTCATATGGAGTGCGCACCTTGCCACAATACAGAACCAGTGCATGGTGGAGCATATACTTCAGTAGAAGCTGTTTCCCTTATGAAACCAACTGAATATAAGATTGAAAATGCTTATCCAAATCCATTTAATCCTTCAACTAAGATAAGATTTTCTATTCCAAAGAATGAAAAAGTAAGATTAGAAATTTATGATATGAGAGGAAGGTTAGTGAACTCATTAATTGATTCTGAGTTTATTAATGCCGGTTCATATGAATCAACTTGGGATGGTAAGACTAATCGTGGTGAAGCAGTTTCATCTGGAATTTACTTAGCAAGAATTACAACAGGAAATTACGTTCACTCAATTAAACTAAACTTGATAAAATAGTTCTAACTAATATTTAAAGCCGCTATTTTTAGCGGCTTTTTTTGTTAAATGTGCCTTTTTACAAGACAATCTCATTCTAAATAACTTAATGGGATCAAAAAGTTTAGTAGTGAAATGAACTTGGAAAGGAAAAATTCAGAGAACAAATTAGCCATGAGGTGATTTATGTTTTGGGAAACGTAGAAAGAAATTAGGCGGGATTTTTTTTTGTTCTAAATATCTCTCACAAACATGAGTTCGAGATGACAATTATAGTTTTTATGTAAGTTTAACTTTCCATTCTTTGATTTGTTCTTCAACCATTTGAGGATTGGGCGAGCCGATTGTTTTTTATTTACTTAACCATTTTACCATCACGCTTGTATCTAGTCTGCCCGAGTAGGCTACTACAATCTTGTTACTTGCCATTACTACCTCATTTTTTATAATTATCTGTAATTAAATCCTTTATGATCTCTAGTACTTTTTCAAGATTACTTAATTTATTTGGAATAATAAGAACAGTATCATCACCACCAATTGTTCCAAGAATTTCTTCTCTATTGAGTCTATCGATGTAATGTGCTACTCCTTGTGCTCTTCCTGCTAAAGTTCGTAATACAATCGTATTTTCATTATTTGCAACATTTAGAATTTCCAGTCCAACTAACTTTGCAATCTCTTTGCCATAATCAGTACTGCTCAAAACGTATTGAACACCGAGATTTGTAAATGTTCTAATTACTCCTAAATCGGCAAAATCTCTGCTTAGAGTTGCTTGAGTAATTGATACTCCTTCATTGGTTAGTAACTTTAAAATTTGATCTTGGTTTGATATGATTCTATCCGATAGAATCCTTTTAACCTTATTTTGTCTTACTAATTTTGATGACATAGTTCACCCGCTTTTGTTGAATTATACATATTTTTAAATAAATCCACCAAAATATACACAAAATGATCAATATGTTTTACTTTGATAACAAGTGGAGCCAATAATCCCTCTACAAGTAGCCAATGCTTGAGAGTGAGCCTATCATAGACATTGTTACAACTAATGGGGGCAAGTCAACTGAGCCACCGATTATAGCAACAGAAATCATTTTTTAACCTTATTAAAAAGAATAGAGAGATTTAAAGCTGACGATATGTATATAGTTTACCCCTAAAAGGGGCGAGGTGGTGTTGGGCTTAATTCTACAAAGCTGTTTTATAGAATATTTTCTACGATATGATTAATTGTAAAATTCATGGGCAAAATATAAGTTAAAACATAAATAGTTGTCGAGAATTTATTGTGGATAAATTCAGTGCTATTCCGTTATACGCATTATTATTGCGTAATAGTGTAATAACATTCAACACTGCTAATTTTTATTTGATTGTTTAGTTGCAAAGTGAGAAATATTTGCTGGTTGAAAAGATAATTCTTTTTGCTCGGTTCAAAACATATTTTTTGATTATCTTAGATTTTTGAAATTATCTGAAAGGCATTCAACATTTGTATAAAGATAGATTATTGCTCAAAATCATTCTTACTTTTTATTTATTAGTTCTTCCATTAAATAGTTTTTCTCAACAAAATTCATACTCAAGCTCTCAGATTTATCAATCACTTTTAAAACTTAAAGTTTTAGGGAGCGTTCTCTACATTGCAGCACATCCTGATGATGAGAACACAGCTTTGTTAACTTATATGTCAAAAGGGAAATTGACAAGAACCGCTTATCTATCTTTAACTAGAGGTGATGGCGGACAAAATTTATTAGGAAATGAAAAGGGGGACTTGCTCGGAGTAGTTAGAACTCAAGAACTGTTATCAGCCAGAAAAATTGATGGTGCTGAACAATTTTTTACCCGTGCAATAGATTTTGGTTATTCAAAAACAGCAAAAGAAACTTTAAAAAATTGGGACAGAGATATATTGCTCGGTGATGTCGTTCAGATTATTAGAAAATTTCGCCCAGATATCATTCTAACCAGATTTAGTAAAACACAAGGTGGACATGGTCAGCATCTTGCTTCTGCTATTTTGGCTGAAGAAGCTTTTTATGCAGCCGCTGATCCCAATAAATATCATGATCAATTAAAAACATTAAGTCCATGGCAAGCAAAGAGGTTATATTGGAACACTTGGCAGCCATCAGATAGAGCTATTGCTATTGATATTGGTGAATACAATTCAGTGATTGGTAAATCATTTAATGAAATTGCTGC
>CAYXXW010000189.1:0-5958 GCA_964469115.1 uncultured Melioribacteraceae bacterium | reverse complement strand
TAGAAGTTGATGCAATTGTTAATGCTGCAAATGAATCTTTACTTGGCGGAGGCGGTGTTGACGGTGCAATTCATAGAGCGGCGGGTCCTAAACTTTTAGAAGAGTGCAGAAAACTGAATGGCTGTGCTACCGGAGATGCTAAAATTACGAAGGGTTATAATCTTAAAGCTAAATTTGTTATTCATACTGTCGGACCGGTTTGGCGAGGCGGTAAATTTGATGAAGATGTTTTACTTAAAAGTTGTTACCTAAAATCATTACTGATTGCAGAAGAGAATAAATTTAAATCGATTGCCTTTCCGGCTATAAGTACAGGAGTTTATGGGTTTCCATTTGAACGCGCTTCAAAAATTGCTCTGGAAACAGTATATGATTTTATTAGTCAATCTAAAAGTTTGCAAAAAGTTATTTTCATTTTATTTAACGAAAGTGATTTTATAAAATTCAATAGTATAAAGATTGATAAAGGGTAAAAATGAATAAAACTATAATAATTTTATTAGGGTTGATTGTTATGTTAAATTTTAATGCTTGCAAAAATGAGAATGTATTGGAAGATATAATTGAAGAAAATAAGGAAGAATTAAATCCTGTTGTTGAGAATAAAGATAAGTACGAACTCCAAATATTTTACACTAAAATATTGAGATTAGAAGACGGGAAAATTGATTTCAACACATACTCCTATAATGAAAAACCTGACACATATTTTTATCCCGCAAGTACTGTAAAATTACCGGCTGCAATTTTAGCTCTTGAAAAGCTAAATGATCTAAACATTACGGGTGTTAATAAATTTACACATTTATCAATTGATAGTGTTTATGAAGGGCACGTTTCCTTCAATGAGTATTTTAAGGATCAATGCGGTTACCCGAATATTGAAAATTATATTAAACAAATATTTATTGTAAGTGATAATGAATCTTTTAACCGGCTCTATGACTTCTTAGGTCAGAAAGAAATAAATGAGCGGTTGAGGAAACGGGGATTTAATAGTACTAAAATTATTCATCGACTTTCAGTTGCCAGAACACCAAAGCAGAATATGGAGACAAATCCAATTAAATTTTATAATGAAGATGAAAATATTTTATATGAACAGCCAGCAAGAATTGAATCGACCGATGTTGAATTAAACTTACAAAATACTTTGAAAGGAGTGGGATACTTTAGCAATGGTGAGTTAGTAAATGAGCCGAAAGATTTTTCACTAAATAATTATTTTAGCTTGCGCGATCAGCATGAATTATTGATGCGAATATTTTTCCCGGAACAGTTTGATAAATCCCAAAGATTTAATTTGACCGAAGATGATTATACTTTTCTAAGAAAGCATATGTCGATGCTTCCAAAAGAAAGTGATTGTCCTGAATATCCATACGAAGAATATTATGACGGATATGTAAAATTCTTAATGTTTGGCGATACAAAAGAACCAATTCCGAATAGTATTAGAATCTACAGTAAAAGCGGCTTGGCTTATGGCTATTTAACTGATAATGCTTACATAGTTGATGAGCAAAATGCTATCGAATTTTTCCTATCTGCAACTGTTCATGTTAATGAAAATCAAATTTATAATGATGATAATTACGAGTATAATGAAATAGGTCTGCCGTTTTTAGCTAAGCTTGGAAAAGTTATTTATGATTATGAGCTGAACCGAAAATAAAAGCTGTCCTCCATGCTTGTCATTATGTAGGATGTTTTTACAAATCAATTGTATTTGAACGTCATTCCTGCCTGCCGGTAGGCAAGTTTGCGTTTTTTGCAATACTGGAATCTTAAAATATTATTCAAAATTAAATCAATGAGATTCGGGCATTCACTTTGTTCAGCCGGAATGACAAGTAATAGATTATTTCAGAAATAAAATTGATATGCCAACTACAGCAACGACTGCGCCAACTATTGAAATTGTAGAAAGTTTTTCTTTGTAGTAAAAAATAACTATCGGCAACATAACAATCGGGACCGTTGCCATTAGCGTTGAAGCAATTCCCACAAATGTATTAGCCACGGCAATTAGACTAAACGTAATACCAAGAAATGGACCAATGATTGATCCAATAATAATATACTTAAGTGCTTCTGTTTTCTCTTTCAAAATCCAAATGCTGTTTCTTCTTTTTCTATATAAAAACCCGAGGAAATACATAAATGGAATGGATGGAACCATTCGGTAAAAAGTTGCTACAAATCCATTTATCTCACCAAGTTGAAATGCTTCTTTCGCAAATATTAAATTTATTGCTTGCCCAATTGCCCCAAGAAATGCAAAGAGATAGCCAATATTATTTTTCTTGTAATCATCCGTTGGTTGTTCTGATCTTTTAAAGACTACAATTGACACTCCAGAAATTGTGATTACAATTCCTAAAATTCCCCAAGAGGAAAGAGCTTCGCCAAGATATATATATGCAGAAAAAGCAGCAAGGGGAGGAGAGAGTGTCATTACCAGCATGCTTAATCTAGCACCAATATATTGGAACGACTTAAAGAGAAATCCATCACCGAATACCAAACCAATTACACCGCTTAATCCAAGAAGATAAATCTGTTCCCAAGATATTTGAAAATTGAGATTAAAGATTAGAATGGTAATTATTAAATAGACAGTCGCTAATACTAAACGCGAAATGTTTACAACATAGGACCCCACAATTTTACCGGCTTCAGTGAAGGCAATAGCAGTTCCAGACCACAAAATGGCTGTCATAAGTGCGGATAATTCACCAATATAGGGCATAGTTAAAATTTAATTAAATTGGATGTGCAAATTTTGATTCACAAATATAAACAGACTGTAGTAAAATCTTAGCATTTCTTAGGAAAATTAAATAAAGCTCACTTATCTAGCTTGCAGTTTTATAAACTTTGATCTTTCGGTAAATAATTTAATAAGAAGCTTGGCGAGCTAAATTAACAATTTCCCAGTATGGAGGCCTATAACCTTTCTCAGCTTTAAATTTAGCGGCAAGTACAATTAATTTCATTTTTATCTGAGCATGATTTTCTGAATAACTAACATTCTTTAATGCGGCTTCTGCGCTCATACCTTCCGGTACATTACCTTCCCAACCAAATAAGTTTAATATTGTGCTGTAGAGCTTCATAGTTCTGCCTATTGGTAAAAGATACCAATCATAGGATAATACTGCTCCACTATCTGCTTCCTCTAACATAATATCAGTTATTGCATTATCCATATGATCTTGATAGAGAGTTTCCGGATCTCTCCATTCGGCAACTACGCTAAGCTGAGGATCATATTCTAGATCTGAAGGTTCCTGTGTTTCAAAATACCTGACTCCAAATGAAGCTAACCAGTTTCTGGTTCCTCTTGATGATATTGTAGATAGTCTTTTCCATAATGTAAGTCCAAATTCCTTATACGCCGCAGAAGCTACCTCGGAACAAAATTGTTTCTCAGATTCATTAATATTCATTTCAAAGTCATAGGGAATATGTTTCTTTTTAGCCATGTTTAATGCGAATTCTGCAGCATTATCCGGAAGCATTGGATCATCATTTATTAATTCTGATCTTAATCTTAAAACCATAATTCTAAGTTTTGTGTCTTCAAGATATTCGTTCAAAGAAGAAACCGTAACTCCTCTTTCAATGTGCGATTCAATAATCGAGGTTAATTTTGTTTCTTCATTAACATGAACCAAAGCAATATGTGAAAAGTTGCCTGGATAATCATTACCTCTGGCAATTAATGCCGATGTGGGCGCGCCTCCTCTTGAAACTAAAATATCTCCGCTATGAACTTTAACGCCAAGTATTTCTGCTGAGGGAGTTAATGAAGGCTCTTCAATCCCTCGTATAAGTGGGTCAACCAGATAATTAGGTAATTGCAGCATTATTTCTTCAATTGCTGTTCTGTTTCCATAAAGTAATTTATAAAGAGTATTTTTAGACTCAGTGGAATTCATATCCCAATTTTTGGATTGTTCTTTTGCTATTCTTCTCAGATTTGAATAAAAATCTATATATGCAGGAAAGTATTTATTGCAGACTGGAATTAGAGGAGCAACTTTAAAGATATTTTCTTCGAGTAAAATAAATTTTTCGTCTGTAGGATTCAGCGAAGTAACGGAAATCTCATTTAAGAGTCGTTCAGAATCTGCAAGTAATGAGTCAATTCGATATTTGATTTTATCACATCCGCTTTTTCTAGCCAATATGAAGTCTGTTTCTAAACTATTCCACAAGCCGTCTTTATTCCATATAAAAGGTTTTAGGTCGCCTTCTGGTATTACTGGATTACTCTCTGTGGGAATTAATAAAAGAAGATATGCTGATACGATTATTAGTAAGTAGTTGGAGTATTTTTTTGTTTTAGTTAACAATCCCATGAATAAAAATTAGCGGAAAGATATTATAAAAGCCAGATATTACTTAAACGACATAATTAATTAGAAAACAGCCTTGGCTTTATGTTGATTGAGAGATTATTTTATTTTTCTAAAATACAAAAGCATAAATAAGAAACGCACCAAATAAAATTGCTATTATTCCACCCAAGCGCCCAAAAGTATTTGTAAAAGACAAAGCCCAAGTCATTATAGAATTAAAATGTCTTCGACCAAGTATACCTAGAATTACAGCAGCAATTATAGAAAGCCAACCCATAACTTCAATTAGAAGTGGAAATCTTGACATGTCTGATTTCAAGATCAGAAAGACACCTAGAAAAAACCTAATTATTACAGAAAAGATTCGCAGAATTGGTTTATTAAATGTTTTTGTAGAAAACCAAATATAATTTCCGGATTTATTAAAATTACTATTCCGGCCAATATCGTTAGAATTCCAAATATTATTATAAACAGAGTCATAATCATCTCTAATTGTAAAATAATAGCATTTTCAATTAACACTCCCCAAAACGACAAAATCAGAGCACAACTATTCCTTAGCTAATAGAATTGACTAAGTTATTTGAGTAAAATTCCCGCAAAAAAACTACGGGATTTCTGATAAAATGTTGAACTATTTATTACAATTTTTGCTTCTGAAAAAACATATATTATTAAGTTAATTACTATATACATTTATTTAGTAAATATTTATAATAAGTCATAAATGCAGTTAGACCTTTTAGGAGAGGAAAATCATGAAAAATTATAATACGAAGAATAGATCTGAAAGAACAAAAGATTTCGGTAAAAGGAAGGGTAAAGATTCGGGAAAACCTACGATGCACCATGCTATCTGTAATAATTGCGGCAAAGACTGTGAAGTCCCCTTTAAACCTACTGGTGGTAAACCTATATATTGCAGCAACTGTTTTGAGAAAAGCCAAAATGAAGATCCAAAAAAATTCGGTAAAGAAAGAAGCGATAGAAAGTTTAAAAGCGGAGATTCAAGAAAAAGGAGTTTTGATAATAGAGATTCCGTTGTATATAATGCAGTGTGTGATAACTGCGGAATAGATTGTGAAGTCCCGTTTCGACCTACAAAAGGGAAACCAATTTATTGTGATAAATGTTTTGGAATTACTAAAGAAAAAGACACCGATCAATTAAAAAAAGAATTTGAAATATTAAACAAAAAACTTGATGAAATTTTAGAAATTTTAACACCTGCTCCTGCTGTAAAAAATTATCAAGAAGAATTGGACGAAGAAACAGAAGAGCCAAAACTTGGAAAAAAGACTAAAAAGAAAGTGGTTATCAAAAAGAGCAAATAAATAGTTAGGAGCTTTTTTCTTCTTTTTTATATGATAATCTGCCTTAAATCGAAGGGAAACCTTTAATAAATGTTTTGGATAAGGATGAAAAAATTGCTAAAAAGTTTTTAGAAATTATAGTATTGTAAATAGTAGTTAATCCTTTTAAATTGATTGTAACATTTTAATTTATTTAGGTTACTATGTTGTTATCTCCTAATACTACCATTCGAAAATCTACAAATCATATAAATAGCTCAACAAATATTCAAAAT
>CAYXXW010000188.1:0-6006 GCA_964469115.1 uncultured Melioribacteraceae bacterium | reverse complement strand
TGCCTATAAAATGCGAACATCTCCCTATAATTTCCAGGGACTCGGTAAGCAGGGTCTAGAATACATGAAGAGAGTCGCAGATGAAACTGGCATGATCTCGGTTTCAGAAGTTGTGTCTACCGAAGATATAGCTATGATAAAAGATTATGTAGATATCCTGCAAGTGGGAACACGCAATATGTCAAATTATCGTTTACTCTTAAGGCTGGGAAAAGTAAGTAACCCAGTAATTCTTAAGAGAGGATTCAGTAGCACAATAGAAGAGTGGCTGCTGGCTGCTGAACATATTATTGAAGCTGGAAACCCAAATGTGATTCTTTGTGAACGCGGTATACGAACTTATGAGACTTACACACGATATACACTTGATATTTCTGCTGTTCCTGCTGTGAAAGAACTCAGTAATCTTCCCATTATTATTGATCCTTCCCACAGCTCTGGAAGACGCGAGATGATAAAATCATTAAGCTGGGCAGCTCTTGCTGCCGGAGCAGATGGTCTACTGATCGAAACTCATTTTTCACCGGATAAAACAGTTTGTGACAGCGGGCAGACAATCGATTTAGAAATTCTGAAAGATATTTTGAAGGGAAATGAGAAATTATTTAATTTGTGGAATAGAACAAGTTAAATTGAAAACATATATTTTTTTTAGGTTTATTTCATTAACAACATCTTCTTTGTAATAATTTTTTTCTCTGTTTGCAATTTGTAAAAATAAACACCTGATGAAACCCTCTTTCCATGATCATCCTTACTGTTCCAAACCATTTCACTACTGCCGGGACTCATATAGCAATCTAACAACGTTTTTACCTTCTGCCCTTTTATGTTGTAGATCTCCAGTTTAACGTTTCCCGATTCAGGCAGATCGAATACTATCATAGTTTCAGGATTAAAAGGATTGGGATAATTTCTCAATTCATAATTCGCAATTAGCAATTCGTTATTTGTAATTCCAACCGGATATTCATTTGCTCCAAACTCATAACAGCCCATATCAATGATTGCAGCCCCATCATCGTCTCCATCCCACACGCGGTAATTGTGCAGAATATCCCAGGGAGGAAGAAATAAACCTGTTGTGTCAGGTGTGCCAGCATCTATGCAGGGAGAATCTAATGTTAATTGATAAGGATATTCTCCAGCTCCTGCAAATTGCGGATCATCTTCTATATTACCTTCCAGCCAGTTAATGATATTAGAATTGTTCATATTATAAACACCATCTCCTCCGTTATTGATATTGCAATGATCTAAATTCAACACGTAATTATAACCATTAATTGTATCATCTGCCATAAATATTTCATAATCTGTATTATTGTGCATAATTGTATTATTCATATTGATATCACTTAAAGAATATATTGTGGTTGAATAGAAGTTACTGGAAGCTGTATTATTGGTAAATGTACAATTATTAAACTCTGTTAATCCATCATGATTGGAACTTTGGAAAACATATCTACTGCCTATTGAGTTATCAGTAATTAAACAATTATTAAATCTAATATTAGGATCCCCACCATTATGATTGGTTATCCTTATAATTCTACTATCCAACGTTGTTGTATGATTATCAGAAAAAATACAGTTTTCTATAGTAAAATCATCATAAGCCATTAATTGCATAGCAACTACACAACTATAGGGATTGGGTCCGTTATCTATATTGTTCATTATTGTGCTGTTCTTTAGATAACCAGCATTATTGGATAATCTTAAACCAGGATGAGAGCCATTTGTTACATTATCTGTAATGATGAGATTATCATATTCACTATATACAAACTCATTAGAAAAAACACTCATAATATTTGAATTATTTTGTATTTTTATATTATTAAGAATCGCTTTGTCTATATCATATAAATTTACAACACCATAAGACTCAATATCTGGGCTATTTTGGATAGAAAGATTTGAGAATTCAATTGTACCTGCAACATTTTTCCCAATTATTGCTCCACCCAAATAGTCATCCAATAATATTGTATTGTTCATGTCTTCACCAATAACCGACACAAATTCTTTGCAGCCAATTGGATATATTTGTTGATTTGATTCCCAGGAATATGTACCGGAAGTTACATGAATTGTTCTGGGATTTTGTTCATCAGCCTGTATCTTTCGAACAGCCCAGGAAATATTCTTGAGTGGTTCATTTGGTGTAATTCCGCTATTTTCATCATCTCCATCCACAGCTACATAGAGGTTATTTGGCTCCAGTTCCATCCAATTATTCTGTATATCGAAACTATAAGAAGAACCATCCAAATATTCAGCAAAAAAACGGCTTGGTTCATAAATTGAAAAAGTATCAACAACGACATATACATGACCTGAGTCTTCAATATATATATCAGATCCTCGACCGGCATTATTGTTATAAATTGAACAACGATTTTCAGGATCAAAAATCAATGTGCTATCGTCATTTATATAAATTGCACCGCCTATATGTGCTGAATTGTTCTTAATTATTAAACCTGAAATATTTAAGTAACCGTGTCGAGCATATAATCCAGCTCCTGCATTAGCAATATTATTCTTAATTATACAATTCGTAATATATGCTGTGCTATAATCATGAACTAGTACTCCTCCACCATCTCTGGACCAGAAATCAGTTCCAAAACCATTTTGAATTGTGAATCCCTGGATACGAGCATCTGTTTCACCGTTGTGTATTCGTATGCAACTTTCAAGGCGTTGACCATCAATGATCGTTGTTGAAATGTATTGTTCATTACCTGTTGCTAATTCGAGACTAGATAAGACAATATTTTTCCCATTAAAATCCAGGTTTTCATAGTAAGTTCCTGGATAGACGAGGACTGTATCGGAATCAGTAGATGAATTGATTCCTTCTTGGATAGTAGTGAAGTTGCCTGTACCATCTTGTTTTACTTCCCAAATAACGGAATTTAGCAACGAACATACGCTAACAAATACGGATAGTAGTGTGATAAATTTCAATTTCATAATTTCCTCGATTTAACTCCCCTTTGGAAGGGGAGATGCCTATAGGCAGAGGGGTTTATTTCAATGAAGAAATCAAATATAATATTTCTATCAAAAGATTGCATTATTTTAAACCCCCTTTAATTCCCCCTTACGAAGGGGGATGATATTGTCATTCCCGTGGAAACGGGAATCTTAATATTTAATAAATTCTCACTTTTCTCCTGCCCAAGCAGAAGCTTAGGCAGGAGAAATTCACGTTTATATAACTTCTTTCACCAGTTACTTATGTTCCCTCTCTTTAAGAGAAGCGAAAAGAGAGGGACAGCAGGGTGAGTTATTTCAACATCAACATTTTCTTCATTATTGTTTCATCTTTCGTTGATAATTTGTAAAAGTATATCCCTGATGATACACTCTTTTCATTCTTATCTTTTCCATTCCAAACAGCTTCATAATTTCCTGCTAATTGCTCTCCTTTAACCAGGGTTTTTACCAATTGCCCTTTAATATTGTAAACGCTTATCTCAACCATTCCATCATGTGGTAGAGAATAGGAAATGGTTGTACTTGGATTAAATGGATTGGGATAATTATCCAAACTCAAATTTTCAGGAGTCGGCGTAATGGAAGATCCTTCTCGCAGATCAATATACCAGGAATCAGCAACATGTTCTGTAGAAAGTTGTGACATTATAGTATTCGGATTAGAAGATGATACACATTTATATGAAGAAATGATCTTGTTTTCACTTCTATTACCATAATAAAGTTCAAGCTCAATGTTACCCGGGGAAGTTGATGTTGTATAGACATTGATCTGATTTACAATATCTTCTACAACAGTAGCGCCAATACATTCTCCGTTTACAATTGCCCCAATTTCCTGAGGTATATCATTTTCACCTACTTCGATGTAAAGAGGTACATAATCTGCTTGTTCTGAATATGAGAAATATTCAGGATCTGCAAATACTGTTTTTTCAGTAGGTGCACCATTATTCCATTCAAAATCACTTATTGTTGAACGGCATTTAACAATAACCATATCACCATATGAGAGCGTTGGGACTCTGGATGTTGTTTGCCATGCTCCATTTTCATAATGGGCTGTCCAGAACTGACTCTGTATATAATAGATATTAGAGCCATCCCAATAGTCTGCAAATGCATCCTCAATCTCTTGAGTATCTTCTAACCAATATCCGACCCAGTTCTCTACATTATTCCCATTTAGAACAATTTCTGTGTTATCATTTACTTTAAAACCAGGTACATCGAGGTCATAATCATCATTCATATGGAACTTGAACCCTTCAGTACGGGAAAATTGTTCAGATGAATGATACCAGGTTTGAGTACTACTATTATAATCAATTGTATAATCTTCTGCAACTACTTTATCAAGTATATTGGGATCAAGGATATTCTCTAATACATTTTCCGCTACATCAGCATCACCTAAAACATTATCCAGAGCCGGAAAACTGAGCCATTTCCAGCCGTTGTTTTCAGAAGGTGATGGTAGTTCGACAATGTCGTATTTATGAGTTATCGCACTAACAGCTCCAATATCAGCTGGTGTTCCATCTGAGTCCAAACCATATCCAGTGTCTATACATGGTGATTTTACAGTAGAATTCCAAAGAGGTTGACAGGTTGTTGAATTTAGTTCTGGGTCAGAGAAGCAGCAGTAATTAATTGTTACGTTATTTTGATTCATATTATCATAATCAATCCCTGCTTCATCGAATGCACAGTTTAAAATATCCACTCCTCCAGATATTCCACTAAAATAGAGACCCCCTGAACTTCCTTTAAAGGTATTACTTTCTATACTACAAGTGTAATAAAGACTAGGGTTTGACAGATAAATATCTTTACCACTAGTATTTGTGTTATCCAAGAATATATTTTTCTTTAACGTCTCGTTTACGATCGGATGATAAAACATATAATCACACCTAATGAAAACGGTATATCCACCTTCATTATCTCTAAAAATACAATCGGATATTTCATCGAATGGGTCATCTGAAGTAACATCATGAGTAATTGCACTACCGCCTATTCCTGTCTTTTCATTGTCTTCAAAGATGCAGTTTGATAATTCAGATACCGAATGAATGATAACCAAAGCTGTATTTGAAGCATCTGTAAAAGTAAAGCCTTCAATTCTCTCTGTAGCCACATTCACTGTGATACAATGTGAGTTGCCATCTATTATGCAATTGTCAGATCCACCAAATGATCTAAGAGTTAAATTCCCTATATTAATTGTAATATCTTCATAATAAGTCCCATCAAAAACAATTATCTCATCACCAGCTAAAACACCATTTACAGCACTTTGTATTGTAGTAAAATCTCCGTTTCCATTTTGAATAACTGTATATGTATTTGCCACTAACAATGATGTTAGTAACAACATTGTAACAAATATTATTTTTTTCATTTTTTCTCCATTTAAAGTTAACTTGCTTTAATTAGCCAGTTACTCATTATTTATATTTTTATTTATCTATTAAACAATCTTTTTAATAAAACACCTTCATCCACCTGTAGAGTATTCGATTTCTACAGGTGGAAATGTCAAATGAATTTATTTTTACCGATGTAGAATATGTTATTTGATTTACATATTCCACTTTCTAAAACTGCTAAATTGTCTTTTTCTGTAAAGAGTAAACTTGTTAAACGTTTAATTTTCATTTTGTTTATTAACACTTTTTATTCCTTTTTAGATTTAATTATCCCTTCTATTTATATATGTTGGAAATCCTAAAATTGGGACACAGCCACTCAAAAAAAATATATGTTTTACGTTTGAATGATTTATAGTTGTTTTAACTAATTATTATAATAACAATTAGATTACAGAAAGAAATTGTAAAAATTTAATAAATTTTGTATTGTCTTAGTTATTTAGAAAATAATTAACTGTGGAGTTAAAAAAATATTTTTACAAAAATAATAATTTCAGGGTTCCTGCTGTGAAAGAACTCAGTAATCTTCCCATTATTATTGATCCTTCCCACA
>CAYXXW010000187.1:0-6017 GCA_964469115.1 uncultured Melioribacteraceae bacterium | reverse complement strand
TTTGGTCGAGCATAATTTTCCACCAAATTATCATTGCTTTGAAGAACTTACCGGCGGGATGTTTAGGGAAATCTTGCTCTAATTTAGTAAAAGTTTTTTCAGCGTTATTAAATTTTATATTGTAGATTTGATTGATTCCAGAATTCACAAGTGAATCGAATTTAGCGGTTTGAGCAAATGCATTAGTACTAAAAAAGAATAACACCATAAAAATGATAATTTGATATCCATAATTCTTTTTTAATTGATTTGTCATCATTTAATAATTCTTTTTATTTTATAATTGTTTATTTAACTCGTAAGAAATATAATTGTTCCAAAACTAAAATAGTGAAAAATATGAATATTCAGATTTTCGGTACCAAAAAATGTAATGACACAAAAAAAGCTCAGCGTTTTTTTAAGGAAAGAAATATAAAATTCCATTTTAGAGATTTAACAGAAAAAGGTTTAAGTCCGGGTGAATTACAAAACATTAGCAGAGCTATTAAAATTGATGATCTAATTGATACAGAATCAAAGCAATATCAGAAGAGAGGTATGCAGTTTATGGTATTTAATGTTGAAGAAGAATTACTTGAGGATCCGCTGCTGCTTAAAACGCCTATTGTAAGGAATGGGAAAGAAGTTACTATTGGTTTTGAGCCTGAGGTTTGGAAAGAATGGGTGTGATTGATTATGGGATTTAATTCAAGCATTTTAAGTTACAAAACTAAATAAATATTAATAACTTTCTCAACAACAGAGAGTTGATTTTCTCGCCTTTGCAGACCTAAATTATTTTCTGGACTCCTTCAAATGGTTGTCATGCCGGTTTATGATTTTTATAATACCGGCATCTTCTTTTTAGATTCGGGCATTCACTTTGTTCAGCCGGAATGACAAAATTTTTTGTTTACAAAAGACTCTACAAGCAGACAAGCGCTTAAAAATATAATTGTTATTATATAATTAGCTGTTAACTAATCATAATACTCTTATAGAATCTGAGCTCCACCGTATCTAAAGAATGCTTCTCAATTTTAATTCCTTCATTAAATTTTCGTAATTTGAAAATTGTATGCCATCCCAGCCAAGTTTTTTTGCACCATTTACGTAATCTAGAATATCATCAATAAAAATATGAGTTTCCGGATCTTCATTTGTATAAGCTTCAACGGCTTTGTAAATTTTCTTTTCCGGTTTCACTTCTCCAACTATATGCGAAAGAATTAGTTCATCAAAATTTTGCAAGAAAGAATATTTTTCCCAGCCATATTTTTTATGAATACTGTTCGTATTTGATAAAAGCACAAGCTTGTAATTTTGTTTTAATTTCGGTAAAAGTTCGACTACATTTTCATTTACACTAAAAATATTTGAGAAATAATTGCAAAATTGTTCTGCAGTAATTTTTTGGTCCAACCATTCTAAATTTTGAGCAATAAAATCATTGTCACTCATTTTACCGCTTTCGTAATTTCTATGAATGTGGTAATTATCCAAATAATTTTTAATGTATTGATCACCCAATCCATCTTTAATTTTATTGTAGTTTTTCACCCAAAGAGTGTGATCAAAAGGAATTAGAACATTTCCTAAATCAAATACAATTGTTGTATATTTTCTAGAGTTCATAAAAGTATTTCTTCTGCTTCTTTACCTATTTTATAAAATGCTGATTTAAAATGTGCAGACAATTATGCCGGCAAACAAGATACTAAACCCAAAGTGGTTTCCAAATTTGAAAACTTGTCATATCGAATAAGCGATTTTGCGATTGAGATATCCCCCAACCATAGCTTGGAGATTTCTCACCCAACAAAGCCTGTCCTCGAATGATTTTATCGGGGAAACGTTGGGATTCGAAATGACACATTTTAGGACTTCAATTTCATAAAACAAATCGTTATAAGTATATTTAGTCAACTTCAAAAATTGAATCACTTAATCCAGTATTTATTTTAATTGATTCAACAATCAGCTCAACTGATCTGCCTCCAAAATGTTGGGTAAGCTTAAATGGATACATCATTCCATCTACTTCTTTATAATCTGTCAGATCAATTTTTTGTGTAAACGAGCCTTGCGGTGTCGATAACTCACTCACCTCTCTAATTTTATATCCCGTGTTCACATCATAATAGTGTGTATATTTCTTACCTGTATTGGTAACCAGTTCAACTCTATATGCTTCAAGACTATCAATATTTTCAATTCCTTTAACTTCAAGTTTAACTCCATCTTTTTCATAAGCTAAAAATGAATTTAACTTTGATTGAATTTTGAGGTCCTCAAGAGCATCCCCCTCCAAGTACTGTATCTGACCCATTCCTTCAACTTTACCTTTTTCTCCATCAAAAACAGTTGTTTGTTTACCAACAGAAAAATCCATTTCTTGAAATAATTTGCTAGGGGCTTTTTGAGCAATGGTTAAAGATATATTCATACCCTGAGCTGTACCTTTTAATGTCATTGTCTTATCTTCAACTTTAGACAATTTCTCTCTTCCACCTGTAACATCAATATATTTTTGTATCACTGATTCTGCCGTAATACCTTCGGGCACTTTCTTAAGATTTGGATCATACTCAACTCCATAGTTATCGTAGTAATTTATCTTTCCGCTTGTGCTGAATTTCCTTAAACCGGAAGCAACTTCCTCAGCATTACCAACAACAATAACATGTGATTTTTTAGGAAGTAAATATTTTTTAGCCATCGCTTGAATATCTTCAGTAGTTACAGCATTTAAATTCTTTAAATAATTTTTATAAAAATCTTTTGGCAGTTTATTTATTTCAATATTTAATGCAAATCTTGCAATCGTTCCAGGATTTTCAAGTGATCGAGAAAAACTTCCGGTTATATAATTTTTTATTCTGGATAACTCAACTTCTCCAACTTTTTCGTCTCTAAGCCTTTTCATCTCATTAAAAATTTCTGTGATCGAACTATCGGTAACAGAGTTTCTTACAGTTGCAGAAGCTGTAAAACTTCCTACTAATCTGTCGGAGCTCATTGAAGAACCTGCTCCATATGTATAACCATGATCTTCCCTTAGATTTTGGTTCAACCTTGATGAAAAAGCACCTCCAAGGATAGTGTTTAAGACCGAAACTTTAAGTACATCTTCACTATCTTTTTTCAAATCTATTGGATAGGCAACATTAATTACTGATTGAACTGAAGACGATCTATCTGAGATTGCAACTTTTCTAACTAATGGTTGTTGTGGTTCATCATACGTAAATTTAGGAACATCTTTCTTTTCCCAATCACCAAGCAATTTTTCTACCATCACTTTTGCCTCATTTAAAGATATATCACCAACAAAAGCAAGAAGTGAAATATTTGGTCTAAAATTATCATTATAGTATGATTGACATTTTTCTAAAGTAATAGCTTCAACAGTTTTTTCAGTTGATATTTCACCATACGGATGTCCATTTCCGTATAATTGTGCTTTTCGAAGATTGCTGGCAATTGTTCCTGGATCCTCTTTACCGGCTGCCAATCCAGAGATCATTTGCTTTTTAATTTTATCTAATTCATCTTGCTTAAATTCCGAGTTTAATAAAACATCAGAAAATATTTCCATTAAAGTTGGGAAATGTTTTTTTAATGAAGAACCGGTAATTCCCTGACCTGAGGTACTTAAACTTGCACCTATAAAGTCTACCTGCTCATCTATTTCTTCCTTAGTTCTATTTTTAGTTCCTCTTCTTATTAATTCACCTGCTATGTCAATATATCCAATCTGATCAGCCTCCATTATTGGGTCTCTGACAGTAAGCAAACTAAAATTTACTACCGGTAATTTGTTATTCTCAATTACAAATACTTTTAATCCGTTGGCAAGTTCAAAAGATTCGTAATCTCCTAGCATGATTTCTGGTGCTGGGCCAGGCTTAGGCTGTATACTTCTATCAAGTTGAGCAAGCAAGTTAATACTTGCAAAAACTAAGATAATTGTTAAAATTCTAATTTTCATTTTCTAGGAACTCCATTCAATTCATAAATTTATTTTTGTTCTGCCTTGGGTAAATAATATAGTACTACTCTGTTATCACTATTTAAATATTTATTAGCAACATCTTGAATATCATTAATTGTAACAGCTAAGTAATTTTCTAATTCTGAGTTAATTAAATTCGTATTATCTTGCAGTACATGATAACTTGCCAAACTTCCTGCAATGCCTGCTACTGTTGAATTGTCACTAACAAAATCGTTTTCAAATTGATTTCTTAGCTTTTGAAATTCCAAATCAGAAATTTTTTCTTTTTTTGCTAAATCTAATTCCTCTTGAATTGCACTTTCTAAGTCATTACCACTAATTCCCATATTACTGATTCCGTAAACCAAGAATAGTCCTGGATCTTCAAGTGGAAATGGAATTGCTCCAACATTCACAGCTTTTTGTTGTTTATCAACAACTGATTTTTGAAGTCTTGAACTTTGCCCTGAAGCCAATAAAGTTGTTAACATGTCAAGTGCATAAAAATCTTTAGTCCCAAGCGCAGGGATTCTGTAAGCATGAAGTATAAGTGGTAATTGAATGTTATCATAAACAGTATCTCTGATTTCAGTACCTAACGGAGGTTCCACTATTGTTGGTCTGCTTATTATTTTTTCACTTGTCGGTATATCAGTGAAATACTTTTTAATTAAGTCTTTCGTATCATCAATATTTAAATCACCAGCAATTACAAGGGTTGCATTTTTAGGCACATAAAAATCTTTATAAAAATCTCTGAATTCATCTATAGTTGCTTCATCAATATATTGAGCAGCACCAATAGGAGTCCAATTATAAGGATGTTCTTTGTAAGCTCTTTTAAAAGTTTCTAAAATCAATGTTCCATAAGGCTGGTTTTCATAACGTTGTCTTCGTTCTTCTTTAACTACTTTTCTTTGTGTCTCTACACCTATTGTATCTATTTTTGCATGCAGTAACCTTTCAGACTCTATCCATAAACCCAACTCTAACTGATTTGAGGGAAGTATCTCATAGTAGTAAGTAACATCTTGAGAAGTATATGCATTATTTGTCCCGCCTGCACTCTCCATAATTTTATCAAACTGACCACGAGCAATATTTTCTGAACCTTCAAACATTAAATGTTCAAAAAAATGAGCAAAGCCAGTCCTTTTTGCGTCTTCATTCTTTGAGCCAACATGGTACATTATAGAAACTGCAACAATTGGTGTAGTATTATCTTGGTGTAAAATAATATGAAGTCCATTTTCAAGATCATATTCCGTAAATTCAATCTGCCTTACTTGCCCAAAAAGAATTGTAGCAGTAAGTAAAATGAATAAAACAATTTTGGTTTTCATTTTTCTCCTAGCGATTTTTAATTAAATATTGAATTAAAAAATAAAGAAAGATATTTACAATAGAAAAGTTAAGCTTGTTCTTATTATTTCATTTTCACATTCTAAGAATGAAAATTAAAAATAAACAGTTTCTCACTTTCGTGAGAATATAATAAAAGAAGATAATTCTTTGATTACAGTAAATAATTAGTTTACTGAAATTACACAAATGATTAATTTCGTCATATTGAGCATTTCGTCAAGCTCAATGTAAACTCCGCAAAATATCTCAAAATAAGATAAAAACGCAATATTGAGATTCTTCACTCCGCCTGTCTGCCGACAAAGGCAGGTTTCAGAAAGACAGTATTGGGTAAATTCAGCACTTAATTAAAACTTTATTCACTCCAAATTGGCTCAATTATTTTTCCAATGAATAAAATACTGCCCGAATTATGCTCTCTTATTGCAATAATAAACGGTCTATTAACTCTCATAAAAAATCCACCGGGTCCAACTGAAGTATACCCAACTTCAACTGATGTTACTGCGGCAGCTTCAGTGCCTTCTTCATCAAGCTTTACATATGTTTTATGTTTTACTTCACTTATAAAGATACCGCCAGGTTTGAACAATCTTGTAAAATCAGCTAGTCCCGGCTCAAAAGCAATTTGCATTCCCAAAGCTTTAAGTACATCATTTAATGTGTATTCATA